>NZ_JBIWFQ010000004.1:193532-208838 GCF_044763105.1 Lysinibacillus sp. NPDC096212
AATCGGGCTTTTACGGGCAGTTAATCCCGCACCAAACATCTTCTCTTTGCTAATTTAAGGTTTTAAATCTTTTACCTGAAGCCACGCTTTCGGAACAGATAAATTACTGCCCGTTAAAGCGGGATAAAGTGAAACTTTAATCAGTGGGGCGTATTATCCCCACTGATTATTAGTCTTCACCAAAGTTAAAAGGCTACTTAATGTTCACCTCTTTATGGGGACATTATGTAGCCTTTTTCTATAAAAACAAGCTTTTAATCTAATTATCTCAATAGGAATACATATATTTGTCATAAAAAAAACTCTGGGACTTCATACTTATTTCACTTTTTAACTATATAATAATTTTGCGCTTATTATTATAGATTGGAGAATTAGACATGAAGAACACGCTTTATCAGAGCTTTTGGCGAACGCACTTTTATGCCGCGTTATTTATTACTCCACTTCTTATTTCACTAACATTAAGTGGTATAGGTTTTTTATTTTATACCAATGTTGAAAATCAGTTATATGATAAATACTTTTTTGGTGAAAGTGGAAAAACCGAGATACAATCTATCGATGATGCTGTTAAACTTGCAGAAGAATCATATGCTGGCTATAAAACAAATAAAATTATTGAGTTAGAAGAGCCATACAATACTCGTTTATCGATGAAGAATGCAGATGGCAAAGAGAAATATGTGTTTTTAGATGATCATAACCAAATTATCGGTGGTCAAGATGCTGATTACACATTTGCAAATATTATGAGAAATGCCCATAGTTCCTTATTTATTGGGGGAACGGTTGTCAATTATTTAGTAGAATTAGCTGCGTGCTGGGCTATTTTTTTACTACTTTCAGGCATTTACATGACGTTTAAAGCAAAACTACTAAAGAAAACAAAGCAGACGAACAAACGTCAAAAGAGTAGAAAATTCCATGCTCTTGTTGGGACAATTATTACAATTCCAATGCTTGTTATTATTTTCACAGGTTTACCATGGTCTGCGTTTATGGGGAAATATATTTATCAAGCTTCACAAGATCATCCTTCTTTCGGCACGCCATTATTGCAGCAGCAGCCGCCTACATCTGATGTTAGTGAGATTCCTTGGGCTACTCGTCAAGAAACCCCTCCATCGTCAGATTCAGGACATGCAGCACATCATGGTATGGGGGCTAATATGGGCTATGTTGCTAACCCTAACCAACTAAGTGTGGAAAAGCTAGAACATGAAATTGATGCAATGAATATATCAAAACCTTACGCTATTATTTATCCTACTAGTGAAGACGGTGTCTATACAGTTGCAAAATCTAGTAACACTGGTGTCACAGGTCTTGATGTTAGTCCATATGATGAAACGACAATGTATTTCGATCAATATAGCGGAAAATTTATAGACAAGGTTGGATATGAGGACTATGGCATTCTTGCCAAATGGTTCACATGGGGAATTCCTTTACATGAAGGTCATTTGTTTGGCTGGCCAAATAAATTAATAAATTTACTAGTATGTCTAGCATTTTTAGTAGTTATAGTTTGGGGAGTTAGAACATGGCTACTACGAAAGAAACAAGGTATGCTATCTGCACCACCTAAAATCTCTCAAAAGGTATCCATTCCTTTTATCATTTTCATGATTATTTTAGGTATACTGATGCCACTATTTGGGCTTTCCTTAATTGCTGTCGTACTCGTTGAAATAATTATAAATTTAGTGTCTAAAAATAAAAAAGTAGTTGATTAAAATGCTAAGCGATACTGTATCAAGGAATATAGTATCGCTTTTCTTGTTCTAAAGCCACCCTTTATCACTGGCGACTTGAACAGCTTGTTGTCTAGATTCAACATGGAGCTTTTGAATAGAGGTTGATAAATAGTTTCGGATAGTGCCTTTCGTTAAAAATAACTTTTTACTAATCTCATTTGTTGTGAGCCCTTCTTTTACAAGTTGCAGAACAGCAATTTCGCGTTCATTTAATGGATTCTGTTCTTTCATAAATAACGTTGCAGCTAGATCTCTACTAACTACTTTTTCACCATTCATCACTTTTCTTATTGTTTCAATTAAATAGTCGATCGGCTCATCTTTTAATAAATAACCTTGTACCTCACAATCCATCGCTTTTTGTAAATAGCCAGGGCGTGCAAAGGTAGTGACAATCATCACCTTGCACGGTAAATTTGCCTGTCTTATTTTTTCAGCAAGTTCAAGACCAGTAAGATTCGGCATTTCAATGTCCAATACACAAACATCGGGTAGCTCTTGTTGAATATATTCCCACGCTGTTTGACCATCTGAAACTTCCGCGATCACTTTTATATCAGGCTCAAACGACAACAAGGAAGTCATGGCGCCACGTAACATTTGTTGATCCTCAGCTAGTAATACTCTTATCATGAAGTTGGCTCCTTTTTATAGTGTTGGTTAGGCAGTGTTAAGGTCACAATCGTTCCGCCTGTCGGTAAGTTGCCAATGGAAGCATTTCCTTGAAGGGCATTCATTCTTTCTTTCATCGATGAAAGTCCATTCCCATGCCCTTGGATATGTAAGCCGACACCATCGTCAACAACGTTTATCTTTAAAATTCCATTAATATAGTTGATATCTATTTGGCATTTTTTTGCTTGACTATGTTTAATAATATTTGTAGCTGCTTCCCGAAGACATAAGGACAGCATCGTTTCCTCCACACTAGCTAGTAGCAGCTTTGGACAGTTATTTTTTATTTTTATGGAAATATCCGCTGTTTGTAAATGCTGCTTACAATGTATAAGTTCACTTTCTAACGAAATAAAATTCATATCGGAGACTAATTCTCTTACTTGCTTTAGTGCTGTTCGTGCTGTTGCTAAAATATCATTTAGCTCATCTTTAACACGCATTGTATCTTTATCGACTAATTTTGATGTTAGTTCGGTTTTTATTTTAATCATTGTCAATGTATGACCAAGCGTATCGTGGAGGTCTCTCGCAATACGTTGTCTTTCTTCTTGCTGAACAAGCTGGGTATTTACCTCTGTTAATTTTGATTGTAATTTTTTTGATTTTTCTACGTAGTAAATTAGCATTGGAAACAGTAGCTGAATGATCATAATAGGTATTATTGCTTGGGATTGTAATTTGAAAGATGCTCCTGATTCAAACCAAATAACTATTAAAAACATAAAGGCAATCGCAATCATTCCAATAGCAATATGCCATTTCTTTTTAGCTCTCCCAATTAAATCAGCAAAAATAAATCCAAAAACTAACATAGAAGAACCTTCATAAATACCCAATATGATAATAAGCGTAAAGCCTAGTAAAGAAGCTAACAGTAAACGCCAATCTTTAAACCATAAAGCAATATAGAAGGCTACTAAAAATAACATAAGGATAATTATTTTAGCCATTAACGGTATTGGAGAATTCGAACTCAATACCATTGTAAATAAAAAAACAAGCGATACAACATCGATAATTAAATAGTACTTTACCTGGTCTCTTGGATAAATCTTTATAGTTCACACCAACCCTTGTCGATTATTTCTGTGTGACACTTTGAATGGCGTGTTTCCGAATCCATTCCATTGGCCCAACATGAAAATGCTTGATACAAATATGTGCCATGAAAAGTTGTAGAAAGGAGAGGGTTAGCCAAATGCTGATAACTTCAATGCTATTCAATTTTCCACCTAAACCTAAGCCCCAGCCATAGAAAATAATAGATGCAATAACGTTTTGAAGCACATAGCAACTTAAAGACATTTTCCCAATCTCGCCAAATCTCTTCCATAACCAATCAAGCTTCTTATATTCTATCATTTTACCTAAAATACCAATATAACCAATTGATAGAATTGGTGCGAATAAATAACGTACAGGTAAATCAAATGCTCCTCCAGGAATAAAGATCAGGAGATTTAAAGGTATCCCAATAAAAATACCGATTTTGAATAGTTTTTGACGCGCTTGACGACCTTTGTCATCTTGTGAAAATACACCATTCCTCATCAGTTTTACGCCAAGTAAAAATAAAAAGATATTCATTGGAATAATAAAAATAGCTTCTGTTCTATAATAAAGAAAATTTGTTAAACGATATTGTATTTGCTCAAGCCAAGTTCCATTTTCATAAAGACTGACGACTGGATCGAGTCCAGCAAGGGAAACATTGATGGCACCTAGCAATGCACTAACTAAAATAAGCAGAATCGTCAGTGCGTGGAAACTACCAAAAACGTATAAAGCACGTTTAATCGCTCTATCACCAAATTTAACGATAAAAGCAACGATGACGGCTGTCACAGCATAGCTCATTAAAATATCATATTCCATAACTAAGGTGAAGTGGATAAGCCCCTCCATAAATAAAAAGACTATCGTCCAAATATACATGCCTGGCCAAGCATTTCCTTTTCGCAAAGCTTGCTGATATTTTAATTCTAGACCTACACCAAACATGATTGTTAATAAACCAAGGAGTTTACCGTTTACTAAAAAAAGGACTGCCATTCGTAAAAAGTCGTTCAATGACCACCAACCTGAAAAACTACTCGTTGTGATATACGAAATATCTCCAAGATAAGCAAAAATCCAAATATTTGTGCCAAGTGTCCCTAATACAGCAAAGCCCCGTAACATATCGATTAGGGGTAATCTTTGTTGAACCTTCATCATAAAATCACTCTTTCTTTGTTTTCTTATAATTATGATAAGAAAACGAAAGGGAAAAACATATTCACACCAGTCAAAGGTTCTTTATGACAGGTGTCATTTTATGGTTTATCAAGTGCAAGGGAAATAAAAAACAGTTATGCTTTTTATTAACACTATGGTGTTTTGGGTAGGGAAAATAGGAAGCGGTCACTTTTAGAATAATGTATTAGAAAAGCAGGAATCTTTCCTTCGAGGCACGAGAATTTTAGTCAAAATCTAAATTTCCTTAATTTAAATATTGCGAAAACTAATCATATTAGTTAAAATAGAAATACGATTAGTTGATAAAGGGGATTTGATTTAGAATGAAAATTACGAAGATTGGTACAGTGTTTCAATTGTCATTTATGCCAAGGATTTTTCCTGTTAATTGTTATATTGTAGAAGAAGAAAGCGAGCTTACACTTATCGATGCAGCCTTACCATATAGTGCAAAAAGTATAATAAAAGCGGCTGAAAGTATTGGTAAACCGATTACAAGAATCATCATTACTCATGCACATAGTGATCATATAGGAGCGCTAGACACGTTAAAAGAATTATTACCAGATAGTCAAGTGTGCATTTCTTCCAGAGATGCTTTGTTATTGGAAGGAAATAGTGCATTACTTCCAAATGAAAAAAACACACCCATTCGGGGAGGTATTCCAAAAAATATTAAGACTAAACCGGACTTATTACTCGAAGAAGGTGATTGTGTTGGTTCATTAGAAGTGATTGCAACTCCAGGTCATACACCTGGTTCCATCACACTTTTCGACACACGCAATAGAAGTTTAATCGCGGGTGATGCCCTCGTAACAAGAGGAAAACTACTAGTATCGGGAGTAATGAATCCGTTGTTTCCATTTCCTGCTCTAGCAACATGGGATAAAAGCACAGCTCTAATAAGCGCAAAAAAATTAAGGGATTTAAATCCAAGCTTACTTGCTGTGGGGCACGGAAAGATGTTGAAGCAACCACAGGAACTTTTGGACATAGCAATAGCAGAAGCAGAAAAAAATTTTAGACAATCAAAATAGGAAGTGAAAAAAATGTCCCGTCGAATGAAAATAGATATATCGATTATTTTACAAAAGGCAACGGAGCTAGTTGATGAACAAGGATTGGATCAACTTTCAATTGGACTATTAGCAGAAAAATTGGAAATACGACCACCTTCCTTGTATAACCATCTTGATGGATTAAATGAATTGAAGCAGAAGTTAGCTATTCAAGGCGTAAACAAATTAAATGAATATATGCTTCAAGCTGCAGTAGGACGTTCAGGTGATGATGCCGTTCGTGCAATTAGTCAGGCATATATTCAATTTGTTAGAGAGCATCCGGGGTTGTATGATGCAAGCACTCGCTTTCCAGATACTAACGATCAAGAACTTCAGCAAGCCCAAGAAGCTGTCGTGCAACTTGTACTTCAAGTGCTTGATGCCTATAATTTACAAGAAGAAATTGCTATTCATATGGTCAGAGGGTTACGAAGTATTCTACATGGATTCACTTCTATTGAACAAATGGGGGGATTTGGGATGCCACTTGATATCAATAAAAGCTTTTTAATCTTAATCAATACTTTTATTGAGGGCATTCATGCAGTGACGATTAATGAAGATAAATACATGCAAAGGAATGACTAAGGAGGAAATCTTGCTCTTTTTTACTTTAAGTGGGGGGCTAGGGAAAAGAAAGAAGCGGGAAATGGCACAAAGGATTAATTTCCCGCTATAAATTGTTGAACAGAATGGATGTTGAAGTGGGTGATTTGTCGTTGAACGAGTCTGCTGCTCTTTTTTATTTACATAGCAGTTAAGTTAAATAACATCCTCACACTATTTAGTACATGAATAAATTCTATAGTCTAAAACGCCTTCATACTTTAAGTTCATTTCAAAATGTTTATCCATTACCTCATAAAGTTCAGGTGCAATATCCTTCGAGTGATGAAGCTCAGGAATGGAGAAGATTGATTTATTTTTTTGAATACGAATATTTTTAAAACCAGCCTGGTTAAACAAAGCTACCCAATCCTTTTTCATTGAACAAGAATCAAATCCATAAAACTGTTTGATTTCCTTTTCAATTTTTTCTTCAAGTGGTTGATGAATAGTAAATTCAATGGCAATAAACCGACCACCTTTTTTTAATAAACGAAAAATTTCTTTCAGGGCATTAGGTTTATTGACAAAAGAAAGAACAGATTCAGAAATAATAAAATCAAATGTATGATCAGGTAACGGCACTTGTTCTATAGAGCATTGAATTATTTTAACGGGTAAGTGATTTTTTTTCATTCTCTTTTTAGCCTTTGCGACCATTTCAGGATTGATATCAATACCAGTTACTTTTGCTTCATATGTTTCCGCCAAATAGGCAGAAGTTTGGCCTGTACCACACCCTGCATCCAAAATGCGGGAGTTTTCGTTAATGCTCTCTACCTTGAATATTTCCTTAGTTAGATTAATGCCACCAGGATGCGCACCGCCAACGCCAAATTTGGACAGAAAATCTAGATATTTTGAATTTTGAATCGGAATCCCTTCTTTATTCGTATTTTTGTATAATATGAAATTAAAAAAAGTATGGTTCCAGAGTTGTCATGAAGAACCTTTCAGAAAGGAAGGAGAGAATGATAAATAATTGGGCTTCAATATATATTTTTAGCAACTTCTCCGATAGTCTAAACAATAAAAAAATACAGACGTATACTAGTAAAAAGATATTTGATAGGGGGTGAATTGATGCCATTTTATCCGCCTAATTCTAGAATGAGACCATTACCACCAAGATATAGACAAGGTTTTGGCCCTCCTATTCAAGGTAGAAGGGTGCAACCTTTCTTTAACCCTAATCAACAACCCCAAACTTCTAGATTTGGAAGATTACCACAGCATTTAAATACCATTATGGGCCATGCGGGAACAATAACAAATGGAGTTGGTATGTTAAGGCAAATGGGTGCATTTTTAAATTTCTTTAGGTAGATTATTTCGATGGGTCTTTTAAAGTCCATCCTATAAAGATAGCAAGAAAGGCTTAAGAACCCCTCTGAAGAGTAAATTTTCTTAAGAGGGGTTGTTGTGATTGAATAATCATTGTATTTAGTTTTTAATGATTATTTAAGGTGCTTTTCAATAATAGAGCGATTTTTCTCTTTAAACACTTCATTATGTGATGACACGACCCCGTGACGATAGGCAGTAGGTTCTAAATACGTTTTAATAGAGTTCACGGCATTGGCTGCATCTTGGAAAGTACCTAAAAGGAGATGAATCTTCCCTTCAAATGCTAAAATATCACCCGCTGCAAAAATACCGGGTTGCTCAGTTTCTCCCGTTGCTTTTCCTTCGAAATAGTAATCATCTTTTTTAGGAATGGTCAGTGATTGATCCAATGCTAATGATGCTTCGCGGTTATAGCCATGACTAACAATTACTTCATCGATTTGACGCGTATAACTTTGCTTTGTTTTTGAGTTTTCACATGTCACTAATTGAATCGCTGTTTTGTCAGCATTAGCAGTCAATTTTGAAATAGTTGTATGGCATTCAATCTTTACACCAGCATCTAAAGCTTCTTGTATTGTTGATTCATGCGCAGATAACTTATCTTTCCGATAAACTACAGTTACATTTTTAGCGATAGGACTAAGTTCAACTGCCCAATCAATAGCCGCATTTCCGCCTCCTGAAATAATAATTTCCTTGTCCACAAAGTGTCGATAAGATTGCACTGTATAGTGTAAATTAGTCATTTCATATTTTTCTGCTCCTTCTAGTGAAAGCTTTTGAGGGTTAATAATTCCGCCACCAACTGCTAAAAGAACGGTTTTAGAATAATGTTTATCTCCTTGCGCCGTATGTAGAACAAAAATTTCATCTTGGCGCTCGATAAAATCGACTTTCATACCTGTTAAAATGGTTGGATCAAAAGTTTTTGCCTGCGCAATCAACTGTTTTACAAATTGTTCGCCTAACACAGGAGGGTGTCCGCCAATATCCCAAATGAGCTTTTCAGGATAAAGTAAAACTTTACCACCAAGCTGATGTTGACTCTCAATTAACTTCGTCTTCAATCCTCGTAAACCACTATAAAAGGCACTATATAGACCTGCGGGGCCACCGCCAATAATTGTTACATCGTATAAATGTTGCATTTATAACACCACATCCTTAAAAAATAATAAAAAAGTATTTGACAAAACTTTATAGGAAAACTAGACTAACTTTAGTGATAATGATTATCATTATCGGTTATTCGTTATCATAGCATGGAAAGAAGTAAAAGGAAAGAGAGGTTATGTTGTGCGTTTACAAGTTGAATCGATTCGTATCGGCTACGAGGACAAAACGATTGTGCATGATTTATCGCTACAAATTCCAGACGGTAAAATAACGACCATTATTGGTTCCAATGGCTGTGGCAAATCAACACTTTTAAAGGCCATTACAAGGATTTTGAAGCATAAGAGTGGACAAGTCATATTAGATGGTCAAAATATTTCCGAGATGAACACAAAAGAATTGGCGAAAGAACTCGCCATCTTACCACAAAGCCCGGAAAGTGCACATGGTTTAACAGTAGAAGAACTTGTATCCTACGGTCGATTTCCATATCAAAAAGGCTTCGGTAATTTATCGAAAAAGGATAAAGAAATGATTGACTGGGCCTTAAAGGTAACTAAAACGGATGACTTTCGTCAGAACACGGTTGATGCCTTATCAGGTGGACAGCGTCAACGAGTGTGGATTGCGATGGCATTAGCGCAAGAGACCGATATTATTTTTTTAGATGAGCCAACAACGTATTTAGATATGGCCCATCAGTTAGAGGTTTTAGAATTACTTTACAAGCTTAACGAAGAAGAGGGACGCACAATTGTTATGGTGCTACATGATTTAAATCAGGCAGCCCGTTTTTCAGATTTTATCGTTGCGCTGTCAAAAGGAGAGCTTGTGAAGTTTGGTACTGCAGAGGAAGTCATGGTACCTGAAGTATTAGAAAAAGTGTTTAATATTGATGCAGTCATTGGTAAAGATCCACGAACAGATAAGCCAATGTGCATTACATATAACTTACTAGAAACAGTGTAAAAGGAGATATATTTATGAAAAAGTGGCTATTACCAATGTTTATGATGGTCGTACTAGTGCTTGCAGCGTGCGGCAATAAAGAAGAGAAGGCGGAAGAGGGCTCTAAAGATAAAACATCTGCAGAAACGATTACGTATCAATCAGAATCAGGTCCTATTGAAGTACCAGCTAACCCTAAACGTGTAGTTGTGTTATCTTCATTTGTTGGGGATTTACTACAGCTTGGCGTTAATGTTGTCGGTGTTGATTCATGGGCTGCAGATAATCCAAACTTCCAAGATGATATTAAAGATGCAGTAGTTGTTGAGAATACGGATATCGAAAAAATTATCGAGCTTGAGCCAGATTTGATTATTGGTTTAAATGGTATTGAAAATGCGGATAAATTAGCAGAAATCGCACCAACTGTATTATTTACTTATGGTAAAGTAGATTATTTACAACAATTTATTGAAATCGGTAAGGCTGTTAATAAAGAAAAAGAAGCAACCGGTTGGGTAAAAGATTTTAAAGAGCGTGCCGCAGAAGCGGGTACAAAAATTAAAGAAAAAATCGGCGAAAATGCAACCGTTACTGTTGCAGAAATGTTCAATAAACAATTGTATGTTTATGGAGATAACTGGGGTCGTGGCACAGAAATTATATATCAAGAAATGGGCTTGAAAATGCCTGAGAAAGTGAAGGAAGGTGCTTTAAAACCAGGTTATTTAGCCATTTCTCAAGAGGTATTAGGGGATTACGCGGGTGACTATGTGATTTTTAGTACATTTAAAGGCGAAGATAGCGCCATTAAAAATGCTGCGTGGTTTAAAGATTTAGAGGCTGAGAAAAATGGCCATTTATTTGAAGTGAATGCCAACGAATTTTACTTTAATGACCCAATCACTTTAGATTATCAACTAGATTTCTTTGAAAAGAAATTTTTACAATAATTTCAGTAGAGAGTAGCGAAGGAAAATGATAAAGTTTCGACATTTCCCATTTTGGCTTCAGGTGTTGCTTTCACTGATCTTATTAGCAGTGACAGTTACGATTTCACTTTGTATCGGCGCAGCAAATACGAGCATTCAAGATGTTTATCAAGCGATTGTCGGACAAGACGGTGGCAAGCATTATGCTATTTTAAGAGAAATTCGATTTCCTCGTATTATTGCTGCTATTTTTGTAGGTAGTGCACTCGCAGTTGCTGGGGCTATTATGCAAGGAGTTACTAGAAATCCGTTAGCGGATCCGGGACTTCTTGGCCTCACAGCAGGTGCGAATGCAGCACTTGCATTGACGATGGCATTCATCCCAAATTCCTCGTATTATATGCTTATTTTTGCATGTTTCGTAGGTGCGGGCGTAGGGATGATTGTTGTCTATGGTATTGGCGCTTCAACTAAGAATGGCTTTTCTCCATTAAAGTTAGTTTTAGCTGGGGCAGCTGTTTCCGCTTTATTACAAGCAATAGCAGATGGTACGGGAATATTATTTCAAATTTCAAAAGATGTTTCGATGTGGACGAGTGGTGGTTTAATAGGTACTACATGGCAAGCTTTAATAATTGCTCCGGTTATTGTGGTCGGATTAATTGTAGCGTTTGCATTTAGTCGTCAGCTAACCATTTTAAGTTTAAATGAAGAAGTGGCTGTTGGATTAGGACAAAATACAGCCGTTATTAAAGGAATTATGATGTTTGTCGTTGTAATTCTTGCAGGCTCCGCAGTAGCACTTGTAGGTAATCTAGCATTTGTTGGTTTAATGGTGCCACATATTGTCCGTGCAATTGTAGGGACAGACTATCGATTTGTCTTACCGATGAGTGCTATTATCGGTGGATGGTTTATGGTGACCGCGGATTTTGCAGGTAGAATGATTAATGCTCCATATGAAACTCCGGTAGTTGCCATTATTTCAATAATCGGCCTTCCGTTCTTCTTACTTCTTGTTCGGAAGGGAGGTCGTCAGATTGTTTAATGTCGGGCGAAAAAAACAACGTAGATGGTTATTGGTTTGGATCTTATTAACAATAGTAATTTTTGTTATGGGTATTTCAATGGGAGCAGCTTCGGTTTCGATTGATCGCATACTACCGATTTTAATGGGAGACGGTAGCTTCAAAGAATCATTCGTATTGTTCTCTGTTCGCTTGCCAAGATTGTTTGTGCTGGCAGCTGCAGGGATGGCGTTAGCTTTAGCCGGTGCCGTTTTGCAGGGGGTGACCCGTAATGACTTAGCGGACCCTGGTATTATTGGGATTAATGCAGGTGCAGGTGTTGGGATTACCCTTTTTTATCTCCTTGTCAATGGAGACTTACCTAACTTTGCGTATATGTTACCACTTGTAGGATTTTGTAGCGCTTTATTAACGGCAATCTGCATTTACTTTTTCTCGTACAAGCGCAATGAAGGTGTGCAGCCGGTCCAACTCATTTTAGTCGGAGTAGGTGTAGCATCTGCCTTATCGGGTGTAATGATCATATTAATTTCCTCAGCTGAGCGTAGTGATGTGCAATTTATCGCGCAATGGCTTGCGGGCAATATTTGGGGAACAGATTGGCCATTCTTCTGGGCTTTATTGCCTTGGCTTGTGCTAGGCATTCCATTTATTTTTTATAAAGCAAATGTGTTAAACGTACTGGCGATGACAGAACAAACGGCGGTTGGCTTAGGCTTAAATATAGGTCGAGAGCGTTTACAATTATTAGTTGTCTCTGTAGCACTAGCTGCGGCAGCTGTATCGGTCACAGGAGGCATTGCCTTTATCGGTCTCATGGCTCCACATATTGCAAAACAGCTTGTCGGACCACGCTACCAGTTCTTTCTACCCCTGACATTGTTTATCGGTGCAAGCTTACTAATGCTAGCGGATACAATTGGCCGCGTAGCTATTTCAAGTGCAACAGTACCAGCAGGTATTGTCGTAGCATGTATCGGTGCACCTTATTTTTTATATTTACTACGAAAAAACGACTGAATGGCTTTGGCTGTTCAGTTGTTTTTTTATGTTGAAAGGCTTTATGGAAAGAAGTCTCAGAGCGACGGAAAGAACCCTGCATCGACGGATGGCAATCCCAGGGCGACAGATCGAAATAGCGGCGACGGAAAGCGAGGCCCCACCGACGGAAAGAAGTCTCAGAGCGACGGAAGGAACTCCTGCATCGACGGATGGCAATCCCAGGGCGACGGATCGAAATAGCAGCGACGGAAAGCGAGGCCCCACCGACGGAAAGAAGTCTCCGAGCGACGGAAAGAACTTCCTGAGGCGACGGATAGAATTAATGGCGACGGAAAGCAAGGCCAGACCGACGGAAAGAAGTCTCCGAGCGACGGAAAGAACTCCTACATCGACGGATGGCAATCCCAGAGCGACAGATCGAAATAGCGGCGACGGAAAGCGAGGCCCCACCGACGGAAAGAAGTCTCAGAGCGACGGAAGGAACTTCTGCATCGGCGGAAAGAAGTCTCAGAGCGACGGAAAGAACTCCTGCATCGACGGATGGCAATCCCAGGGCGACAGATCGAAATAATGGCGACGGAAAGCGAGGCCCCACCGACGGAAAGAAGTCTCCGAGCGACGGAAAGAACTTCTGCATCGACGGAAAGAAAGCCCGAGCCGACGGATAGAATTAATGGCGACGGAAAGCAAGGCCAGACCGACGGAAAGAAGTCTCAAAGCGACGGAAAGAACAGCGACATCGACGGAAAGAAAGCCTGAGGCGACGGATAGAATTAATGGCGACGGAAAGCAAGGCCAGACCGACGGAAAGAAAGCCTGAGGCGACGGATAAAATTAGCGTCGACGGAAAGTAAGGCCAGACCGACGGAAAGAAGTCTCCGAGCGACGGAAAGAACTTCTGCATCGGCGGAAAGAAGTCTCAGAGCGACGGAAGGAACTCCTGCATCGACGGATGGCAATCCCAGGGCGACGGATCGAAATAGCAGCGACGGAAAGCGAGGCCCCACCGACGGAAAGAAGTCTCCGAGCGACGGAAAGAACTTCTGCATCGACGGAAAGAACTTCTGCATCGACGGAAAGAAAGCCTGAGGCAACGGATAGAATTAATGGCGACGGAAAGCAAGGCCAGGCCGACGGAAAGAAGTCTCAAAGCGACGGAAAGAACAGCGACATCGACGGAAAGAAAGCCTGAGGCGACGGATAAAATTAGCGTCGACGGAAAGTAAGGCCAGACCGACGGAAAGAAGTCTCCGAGCGACGGAAAGAACAGCGACATCGACGGAAAGAAAGCCCCAGTCGACGGATAGAATTAATGGCGACGGAAAGCAAGGCCAGACCGACGGAAAGAAGTCTCAAAGCGACGGAAAGAACTCCTGCATCGACGGAAGGAACGCTGACATCGACGGAAAGCGAGCAAAAAAATACTAGCAAGAGCTGAATAGTAGGAATTTTTCCGTTCTTTCTATCTAAAAAAGTTGATGAAAGATTTAATTTGTATTATATGTATTTCAAGTTTTTTGGAACCTCTTTTAATGAGGTTCTTTTTTTATACAATAGTTATAGGGGGTGAAGAAACAATGATTTTATTAGACCGTCAGGAATCGGAGCAACACAAAATTTTAGATGCTTTGATACGGAGATTACCTAGCACACATACTGAATACATGAATTATTTTGAGAGGTTGAGGCGTATACACGCAGGCTTTGCTGGTGAGCAAAGAGTAGATGCCGAATGGCTTGAAATTATTTTACATCATCAGCATTATTTTCTTCATGATTTACAAATACTTAATCACTTTGGCACTACTCATCAAATAGACACCGTTTTACTTTGTCCTCAATTTATATTGATACTCGAAATTAAAAATGTAACAGGCTTTCTTGATTTCGATGAATCCTTTAATCAATTTACACGAACTACAGCTGAAGGGGATATCGAGGGAATGACTAATCCATTTCATCAAGGGAGGCGACATATGGAATGGATGATGGGAATGTTGCATCAGTCACGGCTTGAGATTCCTGTCCATTATGCTGTCGTATTGGCTACGAAAAATGCTATTTTATCGAAGAGTTTAAGGGGACAACCAATTTTTCATGTTTCAGGTTTACGTTATCATGTTCGAGAATGGCTTCAACAGCATAAAAAGGCGGGGGTGGATGAAGAAAAGTTATTTCAATTTGCTTCTAAATTATTATCCATGCATAGGCCAATCAAAAGAGAAATAGCACTGCCTGTCCGAGATTTAGTAAAAGGTGTGCTATGTGAAAGTTGTTTAAATGGACAGACAATGAACTATCGTTTCTCAAAATGGTATTGTCAGCGTTGCGGAGCAGTTGATCAAGAGGCAATTTTTAGGACGCTTGAAGATTATCGATTGCTAGTAGGCGAAACGATAACAAATAAAAGCTTTTGTGAGTTTTTTGCAATAGATTCGCCGAATACAGCTTATAAATTACTACAAAAGTTACCGTTGAAAGCTGAGGGTACAAAAAGTAACAGGAAGTATTGGATTGTAAATTAAAGAGCAGAAATTCAAGCGGTCTGAAGTTTTGCTAGAAATGTTGCAGAAGGCTAGAAGTC
>NZ_JBIWFQ010000004.1:208936-305999 GCF_044763105.1 Lysinibacillus sp. NPDC096212
TCTCAGAGCGACGGAAAGAACTCCTGCATCGACGGAAAGAACCCTCAAGGTGACGGATAGAATCAGCAACGATGGAAAGGAAGGTCTCACCGACGGATAGAAGTCTCAGAGCGACGGAAAGAACTCCTGCATCGACGGAAAGAACCCTCAAGGTGACGGATAGAATCAGCAACGATGGAAAGGAAGGTCTCACCGACGGAAAGAACCCTCAAGGTGACGGATAGAATCAGCAACGACGGAAAGGAAGGTCTCACCGACGGAAAGAACTCTGGTCCCGACGGAAAGAACTACCACACTGACGGAAAGAACATTCTCAAAATGACAGTATTCTCGCAAATTCCCTACTAGACAAATAGAATTTTTAAGTATATAGTTAGCTAGGCTAACTAATTTAAAAGGAGTGGTATTTTTGACAATCGAACAAGAATTTTTTAATCAATACCGCTTAATGTACAGACCGTTTATCAATCTAGTAAATGTGCAGTTAGAGAAATACCAGTTGTATAGTTCTCAATGGGCTCTCCTTCGGTTATTGATGGATAAAGGGCCACATACATTTGTTGACATTGCGAATTTTATGTTTATTGAAAAGCCGAGTGTGACAAGGCTTGTGCAAAAGCTTGTGGAGCTTGGCTATGTGGAAACGGTAGCGGGTAGGGATAAGCGCGAAAAGCTTGTGAAATTAACGGCTAATGGTGAAGAGGTTGTGCAGGAAATTAAGGCACAATTAAAACCATTTTTTGAACAGGCACTCGCAGGCGTATCAGAGAAGGATATTGAAATTGCGACAAAAGTTTTAGCGAACATTTGTGCAAATATCAATAGGTAGGAGAGAAAAAAGTGGAAGCATCTAGACAAAAACTTTGGACGAAGGACTTTTTAATCGTCTCACTTATAAACTTTACCATTACATTAATTTTTTATTTATTGATGGTAACAATTGCAGGTTATGCGGTTGAGCACTTTGGGGCTTCAACTAGTACGGCAGGGCTTGTATCGAGTATTTTTATTATTGGTACTTTATTTGGTCGTCTTGGGACAGGGCGTATCATTGGGGATTGGGGTAGCAAGAAAACATTATTTTGTGGATTATTATTGTTTATGCTATCAACGATGTCTTATTTCATCGCAACGAATTTGCCACTTTTAATGATCAATCGTTTAGTACAAGGGATTGCACTTGGGGTGGCTAGTACGGCGACAGGAACAATTATTGCGCAAATTTTACCGCCTGAGCGTCGAGGGGAAGGTATTGGTTATTACAGCTTAAGTGCTATTTTAGCAACGGCTATAGGACCTTTTGTAGGTATTCTTTTAACACAGCTGTTTGAAGATTATCGTATGATTTTTGCTGTTGATTCCGTATTAGCTATTGTTTGCTTTTTGATGTATTTTATCGTAACCGTTCCGGATGCACCGAAGAAGGCCAAAGAAATGGCTGAGAAAACAGGCTTTAAGCTAAGTAATTTTATCGAAATGCGCGCTGTGCCAATTGCTTTTGTGGCGCTCGTTATTGGCTTTGCCTATTCAGGGGTTATGTCATTTATGACGTTTTACGCGAAAGAGCTTAATTTGGTTACAGCAGGAAGTTATTTCTTTATTATTTATGCAATTGTTATTTTAGCGACACGTCCATTTACAGGGAAATTACTAGACACTAGAGGTGCGAACATTGTTATCTATCCATGTCTAGTCATTTTTGCGATCGGTATGTATGCCTTTAGTTCGGCGACAAGTAGTGTTGTCTTTTTACTAGCTGCTGCTTGCATAGGGATTGGTTATGGCAATTTCAACTCAGTAGCGCAAGCAATAGCTATTAAAGTTACACCAAATGAGCGTTTAGGACTTGCGACATCGACATATTTTATCTTATATGATTTAGGTTTGGGGGTTGGTCCTTATTTCTTAGGATTCTTCGTCCCTACGTCGGGGTACAGTGCCATTTTCTTCGCGATGGTATTCGTTATTTTAGTTTCAATTGTCCTTTATTATTTCTTATACGGAAAGTATGAAAAACAAGCAAAAATTTCATAGGTTAGAATCGTTATATTGAAGAAAAAACATCATTATCAACTAGATAATGATGTTTTTTTCTTTAAATGAAAATACTTCTTGCATTTGAAGATGATAATCATTATCATTCTCGATATAAACTATTTCGGAAGTAGGTACTTAGCATGAAAAAAACATCATTATTGTCAGTATTAGTTGCAGGGGGCATTCTTATGACTGGCTGCGGCAATACAGATGAAGCTAAAAAAGTAGATAAGCCTGCAACAGAGCAAACAGAGCAAGCTTCAAAGGTTGATTTATCTGCTGAACTAGCAGCCTATCAAAAATTTGCTTTAGAGCAAATGGATCAATTCTTAATAAAAACAGAAGACTTTGTGAACGCATTTAAATCTGGTGATATTGAAAAAGCTAAAGCAGCTTATGCACCAGCACGTATGTATTTTGAGCGTTCAGAGCCTATCGCTGAGAGCTTCGGTGATCTTGACCCACGAATTGACGGTCGTTTAGCTGATATCCAAGAAGAAGGTAAAGGCGAGGAAGAATGGACTGGCTATCATAAGCTTGAGCATGCGCTTTGGGTAGAAAATAAAACAGCAGGCTATGAGAAAATTGCAGATCAATTACTAGCAGACGCAAAAGAATTACACGCTTTAGTTCAAACTGTAGAAGTAACACCGGATTTAATGATTACGGGTGCTGTTGATTTATTAAATGAAGTATCGACATCTAAGATCACTGGTGAAGAAGAAATTTATTCTCACACAGACCTTTATGACTTTAAAGCAAACATCGAAGGCGCAGAAAAAATCTTTGAAATCCTACGTCCGAAATTAGAAGCGAAAGACAATGACTTAGTAGCTACATTAGATGAAAAATTCAAAGCAGTAGATGATTTATTGGCACAGCATGCAACAGCTGATGGTGGGTATGTTTCTTACGAAGAGTTAACGGAAGAAAACACAAAAGCACTTGCAGCAGCAGTTAATCAACTTGGAGAACCATTAAGTCAAATGGGTATTATTTTGGAGTGATAATGAATGACAGCGTCAAATGATGAAAAATGGATGAATAAAAAAATATCTAGACGTGACATGTTAAAGCTATCGGGTATCGGAGTAGCTGGTGTAGCTATCGGTGCTTCTGGCTTAGGTGGTGTTATGAAAGTAATGGGCTATGATGTCTTTGAGCCTGTTGCGGACAGCACGACAGCACGTAATAAAGTTGATTTCTATGGAAAACATCAATCTGGCATTATTACACCAGTCCAAACAAATATTTATTTTGCTTCTTTGGATGTTTTATTTACATCAAAGAAAGAACTACAAGAGTTGTTCAAACAATGGACACCTCTTGTTGTACGTTTAATGAATGGTGAATTAATGGTAGATTTAACGAAAAATGCTAGTATCCCAACAGGAGATACGGGTGAGGCGGCAGGATTGGATGCATCAAACTTATCGATCACAATAGGTATAGGACCATCTTTGTTTGATAAGCTTGGTATCCAGCATTTGAAACCTGCTGAATTGAAGGATTTACCGCATTTCCCGAAAGATCAATTGCAAAAAGAATTTACTGGTGGCGATCTTTGTATTCAAGCTTGTGCGGATGATCCACAGGTAGCATTCCACGCAGTGCGTAATTTAGTTCGAGCAGCTTCAGGCAAGGTTGAAATTAAATGGTCTCAAGCAGGCTTTAACTCATTCCCCGCTGGTGGGGGAACACCGAGAAATTTATTTGCATTTAAGGATGGCACTGGAAATCCATCGACTACCGACGACAAAGATTTAAATAAAGTTGTATGGGTCGATAAAGGATGGCTAAAAGGCGGCTCTTATTTAGTTGCACGTAAAGTTCAAATGCATCTTGAAACATGGGATCGCACATCTTTGAAGGAGCAGGAGGCAACATTTGGTCGTTATCGCGATAGTGGTGCACCTTTCGGTAAAAAGAAAGAGTTCGATGATTTTGATGTAGAGGCGAAAGATAGTAACGGTGAGTATATTATGCCAGATACTTCACATGTCCATTTGGCACGTAAATCAGGTGCACGTATTTTACGTCGTTCTTACTCTTATGCATCAGGTGTTATGACGAATACTGGTGCGCACGATGCCGGACTATTATTTATATCTTATCAAAAAGACCCAGCCCAATTTACAACAGTTCAAAATAGCTTAGGGCGAATGGATAAAATGAATGAGTACATTACCCATCGAGGCAGCGCAGTGTTTGCTTGTTTCCCTGGTGTATCAAAGGGGAGTTATATAGGTGAAGCACTTTTTAACACGTTGTAGTTTAGTACTTTGCTTGTTATTGGCACTTGCTGTACCGGTGCAGGCAGCGCAATCATATAGTCATTTGTACATTTCTATAAGTGATGCGCTAATGAATACGAAGCAAGACAAAGAAGCTGAGGCACAACATGCCCTTGAACAATTTGCTACAGACTGGGCGTCGGTCACTTCTGAGCAAAAGGATGCAAAAGAAAAAGTGGACGAAATTCTTACGCAAGCAGTTGAAGCTACGTCTAAGGATGAACGTTTAAAGGCACTATCTGACTTGTCAAATGCCTTACGTGCATTAGAAAAGCTTGAGAATCCTGTAGATGAAGCCGCGCAGCGAGCAGAATTTGGCACGAAATTTAAACCTATCATGAAAGCATTTGAAGATGCTTTATCTAGCGGTGATTTAACTACAATCGATGCGGCGTATAAGGATTTTAATGCGAAATGGAAGAAAATTGAACGCCCTGTACGTGAGCAAAGCATTGCGATGTACGGTCAAATTGAAACACAGATGGCCTTTATTCGGATCTCACTTGCTTCTGAAAAGCCAGATGTAACTTTAATGCAATCGCAATATGCAGATTTAAAACAAACAATCGAGGATTTTGTAGCAGGTAATGATACGGCGAAAGTTGTTGAAGGTGAGTATTCTTTAGCAACATTAGTCGCTTATATTGATGAGGCGAATGATTTTATCGATGCAGGTGACTACAAGGCTGCATCTGATAAAATTCGAGAGTTCATTAAAATATGGCCAAGTGTAGAGATTGATATTTCAACACGTAACGGTAGCCTTTATACAAAAATTGAAAGTGATATGCCGATTCTCGTTAGTGACTTATTAAAATCAAACGTCGATGTCAAAGCAATTAAAAGTAAGCTTGATACTTTCCGCACTGAAATTGAGCTGATTCAAGGTGACTCGGATTATACTCTGTGGGATGCAGCATTAATCTTACTGCGAGAGGGCTTAGAGGCACTGCTCATTATTATGGCATTAGTATCGTTCTTAGAGAAATCTGGACAAAAAACAATGCGCAAATGGATATTTGTTGGCGCATTTGTAGGGATCTTACTATCAGCGGTAGCAGCTGTTTTAATGTCGACACTTTTCCAATCTGCGACAATTGATACAAGTCGAGAGCTGATGGAAGGTTATATTGGGTTACTAGCAGCTGCAATGATGATTGGAGTTGGTATTTGGCTCCATAGTAAATCAAGTGTGACAAGCTGGAATCGCTATATTTCCAAACAAATGGGCAATGCCATCTCAACTGGCTCGGTGTTTGCGATGGCAGCAATTAGCTTCCTATCCGTTTTCCGTGAAGGTGCAGAAACACTTGTCTTTTATGCGGGGATTGCACCTAAAATGGAGACATCTCAATTTGTACTAGGTATCATAGTAGCACTTTTATTATTAGCTATTTTTGCATTTGTGTTATTGAAAGCAAGTGGAAAAATTCCAATTCATAAATTTTTCGCAGTGGCAACGGTGTTAATCTATGTATTGGCATTTAAAATTATTGGTGTCAGTCTGCACACTTTGCAGCTAAGAGATTCAGTTTCAACAACAATTGTGGATGGCTTGCCAGTTGTCAGCATCATTGGATTCTATCCAACAGTAGAAACAATGCTTGGACAAGCGATTTTACTTTTACTTGTTGTAGCTACGATTATTTATAAAAAGAAACAAAAATAAGTAGAAGGGCGGATGAATATATTTTCATCTGCCTTTTTGCTTGTCGATAAATATTTTATGTAATTAATTGTATTGTTTTTACCTTTTCTGAATAAAGTTGTGCTTATTGAAACGAAAGGTAGGGGCTTCTTCAATAAGTAGAAATAGAGTATTATTGTATGGAGAGGATGAATATGGTGAAAATCATAAAGAAAAATATACAATATCCGTTAATTTTTTTCATACTATGTATTATATTTCAATGGTTATTTCGTGGTGACATTCAATGGGGACAAATTATTGGAGTTTCAATTTTAATTTTCCTTTTTCATATATTTTACGATTGGGCAAATATCCCCTATAAATGGAAGAAGGAATAAGCTTTTTTGAGTTATTATTCGAATAGGCTTTATAAATTGTTACGGTAGCTAACTCAAAGTTGGACTCGTGCTACAATTGTTTTAACTTGTTTCAGCGGAAGTCCAAATATCCTCAGAAATAGAGGAACTTTGTCCAAGAACATCATGTCCTGTGGCAATTTATCTGTGCGAAAGCAAAGTGACAGCAACATCAACACATGACTCAGTGACCAACATCAAGTTGGCCAAAAGAATATGGGGGGATGGAGATGGATAGTGACAACAAATACGGTAATGAAAGTAACGAAAGCTACAGTTATCAAACCTACAATATTTTTGCGTATATTATCGGTATTCTATTTTCACCATTATTAGGGGTGATTATGGGAATTGTAGGTGTAATACAGCGTAAGAAAAATGCATGGAGTATTATTATCATTTCAATTCTTGGTTGGGTTCTGAATGTATTCGTAATTAATAATCTATAGATGTAGCTTTACTGGAATAGGGATTGTATAATCATTAAGTACAATTTTCATAATGAATGCTCCAACAATCTAGGGGACTTGTGCGTATTACAACTCATACACGTAAGTCCTTTTGTTATGTTGTTCACTCACTTACTGGAACTCTACATTTTCATATGGAGCGCTGCATGTCAAAGCTGTGGTTATGATTGAATCAAATCTCACAAGTGCTACAGCTGCTTTGAATATTTCTGTAGTCTTAATCAAACTTTATTATAAATAGCGGTGTCAGCCGTTTAAAATACCGTACATCTTTAAAGGGGATATCCAAACTAATGAAAAATATTTTTGACCATATGCATACAGCAGAAGTTTTAAAGCGTATCGACAAATTGAGTCCAAATTCACAACCGCAATGGGGAAAAATGGATGTTGCCCAAATGCTAGCGCATTGTTCATCTTTCCAGGACATCGCAATGGGAAATTCTTTTCCACCAAGGAGTTGGTTAGGAATAATAGTAGGGAGGTTTGCAAAACAAATCGTTTACAATGACAAGACATTGCCTCATAATATGTCTACTATTCCAACTATTTTGATTGCAGATGATAGAGAATTTGAGACAGAAAAAGAAAAGCTTAAACAAAAAATTATCACATTCCAAAATAACGGACCAGAGAAGTGCACAACACATCCGCATCCTTTTTTTGGGAAACTCACTTCTGAGCAATGGGGTAAATGCGTATACAAGCACCTTGACCATCATTTTAAACAGTTTGGAGTTTAACTTTTTTCATCAACAAGTGTTTTCTGTAGCGACAAGTACGGTTCAATTGAATATAGAAAAAGCATGTTTTGATCATTCTTTTTTCAAAACACGCTTTTTCTATTTGCTCTTTTTCATGATTTATAGAAACTGCAGCTAAACAAAATAGTGTTTTTCTCAGTCTGAGGGGGAGCTGCTTAGAAGTTAGTTACCCCAATGAGACGGACGCTTCAGGTGAGAGGGTAATTTTGTTTGGTGATTGCCTTGTGCTGAATTTATTTGCATTTGGGTTAAAAACATACTGCTAGAAAGGTCTGCGCCACGTAAATTTGCGTCACGTAAATCCGCACCTATAAAATCAATACCTCTTAAATCTGCATTTTGTAGGTTGGCAGCAATTAAATAAGCTCCTCTAAGATCGGTTGCTCTTAAATCCTTGCCTTTTAAATTCTTCCCAATCCAATCAACCCCACGATAGTTATACTTTCGAGCGTTTTTTCCATTAATATTCTCGATAAGGTTTTGGCGAATTTGCTCACTTGTTTCTAACAGTAAAACATTCACTGGCAGTCGGAAATTAGGAATATCTATTGCTAGTAATGCATCTGCTTCTAGCTCAGTTGCACGCTGTAGTTGTTCTAATTGCATATGTAGTTTATTAAATAGGAATGAATCGACCGTATACGATAATGCCTCTGCTACGTAGGCGATCATTTCATAAAGTTGTTCCATAATCGGAAAGACTCGATACATTTTCTCAGAAATTTCAGGGTGTTGTCGCCAGTCTTGTCCATGGAAGGTTGTTTGTGACACCTTTTGTCCTGCTCCTAAACAATCAAAAACTGTACACCCTTTAAACCCTTGATCTCTAAGTTTACTATGAATTTGACAGCTAAAATCCGATTGTAGATTAGGGCAAGGTGTCCCAGCTGCTTTATTAATGGCAAAGTCGCTAGAAGCAGCAATGTTTAAAGCCGTGCAACATAGACCAAAACAGCTTTGGCAATCTGCCTGTAAACTTTCACGTATTTTTTTCCCTATTGTATAATCGATTTTTTTTACTTCAGACATTATTGTTTACCTCACTCAGCACATAAACTTTTTACATTTTATTCTATCACTTATTATGCGTTAAAAGGATAATTTTGTATGGATAAATTTATTATTTACCTCTAGATATTTAGGAAATAAATTGATAGTTTTTTACAAAATCGGAATAGCCCATTGACAATTTATTGTAAAATGCTATAATTTTTATCGACAGACAGTCGGTCTATTAAGGGGGGAGTAAACATGAGAAAAGAAGCGATAGAGCGCAGAAACGAAATACTTGATGCGGCTGATGAGCTTTTCGGCCAGAAGGGTTTTGATGGCACAAGTACTAACGATATTCTTGAAAAGGTCGGAATTGCACGGGGAACGCTGTATTATCACTTCAAGTCGAAGGAAGATATTATGGACGCGCTTATTGATCGATATAATACTCAAATTTTAGGTGCAGCCAATGGAATTGCTGCAGATAAGAGCATAGCCGTTCACGAGCGTATTGTTCGTGTTGTGATGGCACTAAACATAAGCGGCGGAAATGGCAAGGAAATTATTGACCATATACATAAGCCTCAGAACGCGCTTATGCATCAGAAAATACAAAAGGTTATCATTAATGGTCTTCCACCGATATTGACGGAAATAATTCGTGAGGGTATTGAGCAAGGACTATTTAGTACACCGTATCCGTATGAATGTATGGAAATGATTGTGGCCTATACGAATACCGTTTTTGATGATGATATGGTAGATCTGACAGATGAAGAACGTGCTGCACGTATACCAGCTTTTATATTCAACGTAGAAAGACTGCTCGGTGTCGAAAGCGGAAGTCTTATGTACATGATGAAGATGTTTGGCAGTGGGGGTGAAGAAAATAGAAACAACAGTTAATTCAGAGGGGTTATTCGGGAGATTTCTTCTGCTATGGTCAGGACAACTAATTTCAGCAATAGGAAGCGGGCTTACAGCGTTTGGGCTTGGTATTTATGTTTTCTGACAGACGGGAAAGGCATCGGCAATGGCACTTGTAACCTTACTTGCGTTTATGCCTTCGCTTCTATTAAGCCCTGTAGCAGGAGTGCTTGCGGATCGTTATGACCGAAGACTTTTAATGGTGTTAGGCGACAGTCTTTCAGCGATAGGACTTGTTTATATTCTTATCTGTATGCTTAGCGGGGAAGCACTGTTATGGCAGATTTGTGTGGGAGTTACAATAAGCTCGGTGTTTTCATCGCTGCTTGATCCCGCATACAAGGCTACGGTTACGGATTTACTGACCGAGGAACAATACACAAAGGCAAGTGGTTTAGTCCAGGTGGCGGGTTCTGCAAAATATTTGATTTCACCTATTATTGCGGGATTTTTGCTTGTCGTTTCGGATATAAAGCTTTTGCTTGTCATCGACATCTGTACATTTTTTGTAACCGTTTCTTCAGCCCTTGCAGTACGGAGAGGTCTTGTTTCAAAGAAGTATGAACAGACACAATCATTTTTCCATGAGTTCAAAGATGGTTGGCGTGCAGTTTCTGAAAATCGAGGTGTGCTCGTTCTTGTAATGATGACATCGGTGCTGACATTTTATCTTGGAATTATTGAAACACTTTCCATTCCGATGTTGCTTACTTTTACGAGCAGCTCCGTAATAGGAACGGTGGAAACTTTTGTTGCTATGGGGATGCTCGTATCCAGTGTGATCATTGGATTTCTTCCAATCAAAAAAGGTTATGTGAAAATTCTTTCGTTTTCGCTATTTTTTGAAGGAGTATTTATGGCGGCATTCGGACTTCGCGAAAATATAATACTTATTTGCATTTCAGGCTTTTTCTTTTTTGCCATGATGCCATTTGCAAACTCAACATTGGATTTTCTTGTTCGTACTAACATTGATAATGC
Organism: Lysinibacillus sp. NPDC096212; assembly: GCF_044763105.1. Classification (NCBI taxonomy): domain Bacteria; kingdom Bacillati; phylum Bacillota; class Bacilli; order Caryophanales; family Bacillaceae; genus Lysinibacillus; species Lysinibacillus sp. NPDC096212. Next base: position 219,449 of record NZ_JBIWFQ010000004.1, read on the forward strand.
CGTTCAGGGTAGAGCGTGGTCACTTATCGGGGTAATTTCACAGCTTGGATTTGTTGTCGCCTATGCTCTCTCAGGTATACTTGCAGATTATGTGTTCACCCCTTTGCTAGTTGACGGCGGATTGCTTGCCGACAGTGTAGGGAAAATTACTGGTACAGGTCAAGGCAGAGGAATGGGCTTACTCATCATAATTGCTGGCATTTTATTATGTGTTACTTCATTCATTCTGTTCAACTTGAAGTCAGTTAAAAAGCTTGAAAACAGAGGTGACGTATGTATTACAGAATAATCCGGAATGACATTTCTAAAAGCAAACTGATAACGCTGACAACAACAATATTTGTCGCCGCAGCGGCTATGCTCGTTTCTCTCTCGGCGATACTTATCATCAATCTTTCAGGTGCGATTGATTCACTTATGAATCAGGCGAAAACTCCGCATTTTATGCAAATGCACTCGGGGGATATTAATACTGTACGGCTTGCGAATTTCGCGGAGCAAAATAGCGATGTCGATGAATTTCAAGTACTTGAGTTTCTCAATATGGATAACGGGCAAATTATTTTAGGGGATAGTTCGCTTGCGAATAATGTTCAAGACAATGGTTTCAGCATACAGAGTGAAAAATTCGATTATCTTCTTGATCTTGAAGGAAACATTATCAACGTATCCGATGGCGAGCTTTATGTTCCAATTAACTATATGAAGGACAACACAACTAGAGTCGGTGATAAAGCCGTAATAGGTGGAAAGGAATTTACTGTAGCGGGCTTCCTTCGTGATTCACAGATGAATTCTATGCTGTCTTCTTCAAAAAGATTTCTAGTCAGTCCGAATGATTACGCGGCAATAAAAGACCATGGAAGTATGGAATATTTGATTGAGTTTAGATTAAAGGATTTATCTGAGCTCGGTGAATTTGAAACTGCTTATGCCTCCGCAGGACTTGAAGCGAACGGGCCAACGATTACATATCCACTTTTCAAAACACTTAACGCATTTTCTGACGGGATCATGATAGCAGTTATTCTTCTTATAAGCGTTCTCGTCGTTGCCATCGCATTTATGTGTATACGCTTTACACTTCTTGCGAAAATTGAGGACGATTACCGTGAAATTGGTGTTATGAAGGCAATAGGGCTACGTCTATCTGACATTAAGAAAATTTATCTTGCGAAGTACACAGCGATTGCAGCAGGGGGGAGTATTCTCGGTTTTGCACTTTCGTTCTTATTCAAAGGCATCCTTCTTGAAAATATCCGGCTTTATATGGGGGAAAGTGAAAACTCTTCCTTTGCTGCGGCTTTAGGAATAATCGGAATTCTGCTTGTATTCCTCGCAATCATTGCCTATGTAAGCGGGGTGCTGAGACGCTTTCGGAAAATATCTGCTGCAGAAGCAATCCGTTTTGGTACTTCACAGGAAAAAAACGCAGGCGCAAAGCTTTTTAGTTTGAATGAAAACAAACTGCTTAACACGAATATTTTTCTTGGTATCAAAGATGTTCTTGCAAGGAAAAGACTTTACGCCACAATGCTTGCAGTACTTGTAATTTCAGCATTTATCATTATTGTTCCACAAAACCTTTACAACACGATTTCCTCAACAAGTTTCATTAAATATATGGGTATTGGAAACTACGATATTCGTATCGATATTCAGCAGACTGATCATATATCCCAAAAATCTGCAGATGTTTTAAAATCGATGAACAGTGATAGTTCCATTTCAAAATATACCATCCTTACAACTAAGACATTCAAAACCAAAAAGGAAGACGGTTCGGAAGAAAATATAAAAATCGAACTCGGCGACCATTCAATATTCCCAATTCAATATACCGAGGGCAGAGCACCCGCAGCAGAAAACGAAATTGCACTTTCGGCTTTGAACGCTGATGAAATGAGCAAAAAGGTCGGCGATGTCATTACGATCGTGATGAAGGGGAAGGAGACAAAGCTCACGGTCAGTGGCATTTATTCCGACATTACGAACGGCGGAAAAACAGCAAAGGCTGTTTTTACCGACAATTCGGAAGGTATAATGTGGAGCGTGATTTGCGCGAAGCTTTCAGATATATATCTTGTTAATGAAAAAGTCTCAGAGTATGCGGACAGATTTACTTTCGCTAAGATTTCCAATATCGATGAATTTGTAACTCAAACATTCGGCTCGACTATAAAATCAGTCGGCAAAGCATCCATTGCTGCCATTGCTATAGCACTCGTAATAACGGTACTAGTAACACTGTTATTTATGAAAATGCTTGTCGCAAAGGACAGATATTCGATTGCCGTCATGAAAGCATTAGGTTTTACAAATAAGGATATTACGATACAGTTTGCTTCGCGAGCGGTATTCGTATCAATGATCGGCATTGTTCTTGGCACTCTACTAGCAAATACTCTCGGAGAAGTACTTGCAGGCGCAATTATCTCCTCGTTTGGGGCGTCGTCGTTTAGTTTTTCAATTAATCCACTCTCGGCGTACGTGATTTGTCCGTTAATGATGGTATGCTCGGTACTGATCACAACAATAATTGGTACATCGGGCGCGGGGAAAATAAAAATATCCGAAAATATAAAGGAGTAGTTTATGAAGAAGATTATAAGCGGTGAACATATTGTAAAATCTTTCGGTGAGGGCGATGAAAAGTGCAATGTTCTCGACGGAGCGTCCGTTGACATAAACGAGGGTGAGTTTGTTGCGATAATGGGACCCTCTGGCTCGGGAAAATCAACGCTAATGTTTGCACTGAGTGGCATGGACAGCGTTGATGGCGGAAGGGTTATTTTTGATGGTAATGATTTATCGTCAGTCGGAGAGGTTGAACTTTCAGATATACGTAGAACTAAAATGGGCTTTGTATTTCAGCAGCCAACGATGCTTAAAAATCTAAATATTCTCGATAATATAATTCTTCCATCAATGCGCGAAAACAGAAAAAACGTTGCAAAAATATCAGAGAAGGCAAGGGCACTTATGAAGAGGGTAGGCATTAAGGAGCTTGAAATGCGCGACATTACACAAGTTTCGGGAGGGCAGCTACAGCGAGCAGGGATCTGCCGAGCGCTTTTGAACAGCCCGAAAATCATCTTCGGCGATGAGCCTACAGGTGCACTTAACTCAAAATCAGCACAGGAGATCATGGACATCTTTTCCGAAATTAACGCGGGCGGTACAGCGATTATGCTTGTCACTCACGATGCAAAAGTAGCGGCGCGGACGGAGCGTGTGATGTTTATGCGTGATGGAAAAATCGTAAGTGAGCTGAAACTTCCAAAATTTGATGGAACGAATATTGATGGCAGAGTAGGGAAAGTAACGGAGAAAATGTGGGAAATCGGAATATGAGTTGCTGTATCAATTAACACCGAATCTCACAATGAAGAATGCAGGATTTCTATAGTAGTTACGTACCGAGTTGGCAATAAATCATTGGTTTTAGAGCATCAAAAAATTTATTAGCTTGTGTCGACAACTCCCAAGAATACATGCTCACTAATGAAATAATCGAACTTGACTTAGATGAAAAGAAGTTAAAGTAGTTGGGAAAATGGGTTAGATTTGGCTTTTATCACTGTGTTAGAAGCTTTTCTGTTAAACCAATGACAACAGTCTAAATATATATATTTTGGGAGAGCGAGTAGCGTTAACACTCCGCATTTGCGCTGATAAACTTTAACTTTTCCATTCAAGAATGAATAGTAAAAGGATTCATGCACAGTTTTATGTGTGAATCTTTTTTTTGCTCTTTGCAAGGTGGATGTCGATAAAATTCAGAAGTTGGGTGATAAAAATTAAAAGTTGGGCGATAATTCCTGAAAGTGTTCCGATAAAACTAAAAAAGTTGGATGCCATTTTGTAAAACGTATGTCAGATGAATTGGTTGATTGGAGTGGAGACAGAATGCCCCTAGGAAGCTCTGCTCTGCGCGAAAGCAACAAATGTTTTATCTGTGCGAAAGCCTAGCGACAGTAACAAAGCGCCCAGTCAGTACGGAAATCACCCCCCTCGCTTTGCTGAAAAGGCAAGAGGCATACGTTATTCTGCTTAAATTCATGAAGGAAGAGCCATTTAATTAGCGGTTCTTCCTTTTTTTTGCTTTTGATACTTGCAAAGTTAAAAGTCATAGTGTAATATTTGGCTAGTACACTATGACACGAGGTGTTTATTTTGAAAAATTTTGCAGGGCTATTGAAAAAGGAATGGGTGCTCTATAGGGCATGGTTAATCGGTGGGATTTTTATTGGGATCATGCTGTCAATGGTAGTTCCATATTTAATTAGGCGTTTTAGTAATGAATTTACGATGGAAAACCAGCTGCCATTTTTCTTCTCGATATTAGTACTTATGTTAGGTGGTTTTTTTTCGGTATTACAATATCTAGTTAGTATCCGTAATGACTTAAGGACCAAAGAGATCTGGCTGCATTCAACTAGTTCCATTGCACAGCTTGTAGGTGTGAAAATTGTATTCTCCTTAATAGGATACGCTATCTTCAATTTTATCTTTGTGAGTATAGCTATTTACAATGTTAAAGATGGGATTATAGGCAACTTCGCCCAAATACTTTTATTGCTTATATTTACCGTGGCAATTATTGTTATTTTTCAATTGATGATGTTTGTGATAGTGCTACTATTTTTTGCATTTAATTTCCAAATGAAACACTTTATTGGTAACTTTTCCGTAGTTATCACTATGTTTACCTTTTTCTTCAGTTTGAATTTATGGTTCGAATTTACAAAAAGTAAGTTATATGATAATATTTTCCATCGTATGGGTATTTCATTAACGGGTCTGGAACAATTTTTCCCGAAGTCACCAACAATGAATTTAAGTTTGAGCACAATGTATATCGTAGATGAAGTAGCAACTTTTATTTTGGTAGCAATCCTATTTTTCATAGCGACAAAGTGGCTTGAAAAGGTGGTTTTACGATGACAATCGACTTTTCACGTGATAAGCCCATTTATAGTCAGCTAGTAGATCGGATATGTGGGGACATTTTGAAAGGGAATCTAGTGCTTGGGGATCGACTTCCTTCGGTACGAGAATATGCAGTGGAAACAGGTGTTAATGTAAATACTGTGCAACGGGTGTATAAGGAGTTAGAAGCGATGAATATAACGGAAACTAAACGAGGTCAAGGTACATTTATTACAACTAATGAAGAGCGAATTGCGCTTTTACGCGAAGAAATGAAAACTCAATTAGCAGATCATTTTTTAACTTCCATTGAAGCACTTGGATTTTCAAAGGAAGAGATGCTTGTTGTTTTACAAAATAAATCGTGAGGTGAAATAAATGCTACAGTTATCGAATGTTTCTTTTCGTTATATGAAAAAGCCTATTTTACAAGATGTGTCTTTTTCCTTTCCTGTGGGACAAATCATAGGGCTTGTTGGAGAAAATGGTAGTGGTAAGTCGACGCTATTAAAAGTGTTGGCAGGTTTATTACGTCCATCAAGTGGTGAAGTATTGCTAAACGGAACGCCTGTTACACGTAGAAGTGCTGACAAAATTGCATATTTACCAGATATTGATTTGTTTTTTGATTTTTACACAGGTGAGCAGCTTTTTCAGCACTATGCTTCTCAATTCAAAGATTTTTCGTATGATAAGGCATGTATTGTTGCGGAGTTTTTACAGGTTGATAAAAGTGTGAAACTACGGCAATTATCAAAGGGGAACCGTGGTCGAATGAAAATGGCCGCAACTCTTGGGCGAGAAGTACCCTATTATTTAATGGATGAACCATTTTCTGGTCTTGATCCTATTGTTCGTGAACAGCTCATTAAAGGGTTAATTCAATTTACAGATATTGAACACCAAACAATATTATTATCAACGCATGAATTATATGAGGTAGAGCCTATTTTAGATCAAATCATTTTATTGCAAAATGGTTCGATTATTGCACATGAGGAAGTAGAAACGATTCGAGATGTCTCGAATAAGGATGCTGTGCAATGGATGAAGGCGTATTATAAGAAAGGGTGAAATTAATGACAACACAACCAATTGTTCAATTGCAAAATATATCAAAAACCATTCGTGGTAAGCAATTGATTCAGCAATTGAATATCGATTTATATCCAGGTCAAATTACTGGATTTTTAGGACCGAATGGAGCAGGGAAAACGACGACAATTCGTATGATGACAGGGCTTATGCATCCAACTGAGGGGAATGTCATTATTGATGGTCTTTCTCTAAAGGACAATTATGAAGAAGCGATTAGTAAGGTCGGCGTAATTGTAGAAAATCCGGAAATGTATAAATTTATGACGGGCTATAAAAACTTGCTGCACTTTGCACGTATGCATAAAAACGTTACAAAAGAGCGTATTGAAGAGGTCATTAAACAAGTTGGTCTTGAAAAGCGCATTCATGAAAAGGTGTCAACGTATTCGTTAGGAATGCGTCAGCGTTTAGGACTTGCACAGGCACTACTTCATCGACCGAAGTTTTTAATTTTAGATGAACCAACAAATGGTCTGGATCCAGCAGGTATCCGCGAATTTCGTATGTATTTGCGTAAAATTGCGGCGGAGGATGGAGTATCTGTTTTTGTTTCCAGTCATTTATTATCCGAAATTGAGTTAATGTGTGATCGAGTAGCTGTCATACAAAATGGCAAACTTATCGATATTCGTGATATCAACGTTGAAACTTCTTCGTTTTATTATATTGAAGCTACACCAAATGATCAGGCTGCAGCACTTCTACAAAAACTTGATTACAACTTTGTTGCAGAAAATAATGGTTATGTAGTGGAAATAAAGAAAGAGGATATACCGAAACTCATTTCACAATTTGTTAATGAAGGAATTCAATTATTTGCCGTCCAACCACATCAAAAAACGTTAGAGGATCAATTCCTAGAAATGACAGGAGGTGGCCAAATTGCTGAAGCTAATTCAAAATGAATGGATGAAATTATGGCATAAAAAAGGTACTTGGGTAATGGTCGCGCTATTAATCCTCTTTATTATTGGTCCTGGTATTATGATGAAATACTATGAAACAAAAACGACAGAGGATATAACGTGGCAGGAAAGTGAACAGAAGGCTATTAATAATAATAAAGAGATGATGAAAGAAGACGGTTTATCGGTAGAGGATAAAAAACGCTTCGAGGAGCAAATTGCTATTTCTGAGTATCGAATAGCAAACGATGTGCCGTCTCAAGAAAATCTAAGTGTAGCAAGCTTTATGTCATTTACAGGTAGCATGCTGACTTTAGTGACATTATTTACAGTTATTACTGCAGCAAGTATTGTATCTAGTGAATTCTCTACTGGTACGATTAAAATGCTATTAACACGTCCGGTTTCGCGAGCAAAAATATTAACTTCAAAATTACTTACAACTTTCATATTCGGACTCTTATTGTTTGTTGTCAATGTAGTAGTAAGTGCTCTTGTTGGACTGATACTATTTGGCGGTTCAACTGGTGTTGAGCTAGAAATCGTCAACGGTCAAGTTGTTGAAAAAGCAGTATGGAATGATTTAGCTTATCACTATTTACTTTCTGGCGGAGACTTTGTCATGTCAATATTGTTCGCTTTCTTAGTGGGCTCAGTTTTCCGTTCAAGCTCTTTAGCGATTGGCTTAACGATGTTCTTATCTTTTACAGGTGGAATGATTGTGATGTTCCTAAGCAGATTTGAAATCGTTAAATATATTTGGCTAACACATTCAGACTTAACACAGTATGAAAAAGGCAATTTTATAGTAGATGATATGACAATGCCATTCTCACTCACAATTCTTGCGATTTACGCTGTAATTTTCCTTGTGATCAGCTATATGTCCTTTACGAAACGCGATGTAACTGCATAAAAAGGCGTTAGCTGTTTCATGAACTGCACCTCAATTGTTAGAGATATAACTAACAATTGGAGGTGCTTTTTTTGTCTGGATGAGACAATTTTAGTTGTTATATGTATTGGATGACCATATATAACTTTATCCAAATAAAACAGATACATAAAGATAAGAGGTTGAATACGAGGGGTAAATAACAAAAATTCTGAAAATTGGTTGTTTTTTTCTAGATAAAGAATATAATAGATAGTACAATGATTGGTATAGACAACTATACCTAGGGAGAGGCGAAAAATGTTAGCTTTCTTCAAAAAATCGGTAGGTTGTCAATGTTTCCAATCCTGACGAAGCCTTTTCATCAGGTATAATGGGGCCGGGTTTTGGCATTCATCCGACAGATGGTACGGTATATGCACCGTTTGATGGAAGAGTAGTCATGATTTTTCCAACGAAGCATGCTACTGGCTTAAAATCCGATACAGGTGAAGAAATTTAATTCATGTTGGTTTAGATACTGCCAAGCTAAACGGTAATGATAGTTTCAGAGGGGCAATTAATTCAAAGTGGCGATCCTTTATTAAAAGTAGACTTTAAGAACATTAAAGAAAATGTACCTTCTATCGTCACACCAATTGTATTCACAAGTTTAATTGGACGAGAAGTTACACTTGAAAAATCCGGTTTCCAACGAGCTGGTTCTAATAATATTATTTCTATTAAGAAGTAATAAACAAGATGAAAGTGCGGGAAAGCTTGAGTATCATGTTTTTCCACAGGAATCTAGCAACTCTGGTAAGATGAGCTACAAGTATAGGTGTTTTAACGAAATTGAGTAAAGGGGATAGTGAGTTGAAATTAGAACGTTATTCTTCTAGAAATGATTTATACGCTCGTGCAGTAGACATTATAACGAATGTAAAAAATGACGGTGCTATAACGTTCGGTCTAGCTACAGGTGGTACAATGGAACCGCTTTATTCTAAAATCTGTGAGACTGAGGTTGATTTTTCCGATTGTATTAGCTTTAATTTAGACGAATATGTTGGATTAAGTGCTAAACATGAACAAAGCTATGCATATTATATGGATACACATTTATTTCGTCATAAACCATTTAAAGAATCCTATTTACCGAATGGTTTAGCTGATAATCCTACAGAGGAAGCTGCACGCTATGAATTGCTATTACAACAGAATCCATTAGATCTCCAATTGCTTGGTATCGGACAAAATGGCCATATTGGTTTCAATGAACCTGGAACGCCATTTGATTCATTGACACATCTTATAACGCTTGAACAATCAACCCGCCAAGCAAATGCACGCTTCTTTGATTCAATCGATGGAGTTCCAACACAAGCTATAACGATGGGGATTCAATCCATTATGCACGCAAAATGCATTTTGTTAATCGCAGTTGGAGAAGCAAAACGGGATGTATTACAACGTGTACTTGCTTCTGAATATACTGAAGAGGTGCCAGCAAGTGTTTTAACAAAGCATCCAAATGTTGTGATTTTAACAGATTTACAAGAGTAGGGAACAGGTCCTCATACGTCCGACTAGTCAGCTACTAGTAGACGAGGTAATAAGCAGTTGAAGATACAAGAGATTGTAGCTTCAACTGCTTTTTTTTATTTCTGTAAGTGTTTTGTAGAAAAGGTTTCAAGACGTAAATAGAATTCGATATAATGAATAAAAAAACTAGAGAGGCATGTTTATGGAAACAGAATGGTTACGAACTTTTATAGTTGCTGCGAAAACAGAGAATTTTCGTGAGACGGCAGAACAACGTTTTATAACACAATCAACTGTATCGAAGCATATTCAACATCTAGAAAAAGAACTACAAACAACACTTTTTGAACGACAAGGGAAGAATGTGAAATTAAATCATATCGGTGTTCACTTCCTTCAACACGCTGAGAAAATGATGGCAACGATTGATGAAGGATTACAAAATACTAGATCCTTTTTGAATGGTTATACGTCCCAGTTAACGATTGGTGTTTCACCACAAATTGCTAATTCTACATTGCCTGCAATCATTCATACATTTCAACAGCAAAACCCTGCTATTCAATTAACGATCGAACTGTTAAAGTCCAATGAAATCGGAGAAGCGGTATATGCAGGCAAAGTAGATATCGGTTTATCAAAATTAACATCGACACGTGACATCCACACAGTCCTTCTCGCCCAAGAACCACTTCATTTGATTGCTCCGATATCAAAAAAGGCGACAGATGCACAGACTCTATTACAGCAAGAAACTATATTAACACATGAATATGCACCTTATTGGCAGGACATACAACAAGTACTACAACAATTCCAAAGCTATAAAAGTATGAATATTAATCAAACAGAGGTTATTAAAAACTTTGTTAAGCAAGGATTAGGGATTGCCTTTTTACCAAAGAGTGTAATTGAGGCTGAATCTCATCAGCAATTGCTTCATAGCTATTCGTTAAAGGAATGCGCCCATATTGTTTCGAATACCTATTTTTTAACGAAATATGTAACTGCGGATATTGAGGCGTTTTTAGCAGTCTGTCATCTGATTTACAAAGACGTTATTAGTGATTAATATGAGAGCTAGAGAGTAGATGTTCTTTCATTAAAGGGCAATTAGATTGAGTAATAGTATGAATGAAGCGCTTTTACTGTTTTTATTGTTTATAATATTTTTGAATCTCTTATACAAAGTTGGTGTAATTGAAAAATGAAAGTGTTACTTGTAGATGATGAAGAAAAGATTACTGAGGTATTGTCATCTTATTTTGAAAAAAACGGAGATCATACATATATTGCGCATACAGGAGAATCCGCAATTCAAATGATCGATCAAATACCTCTTGATATGATTATTTTAGATTTAATGTTGCCGGATATGGACGGAGAGGATATTTGCCAATATGTAAAATCAAATTACGATATTCCGGTGATTATGCTTACAGCAAAAATCTCTATTGATGATAAGGTAATTGGATTTGAAATGGGTGCAGATGACTATGTAGTTAAACCATTTCATCCTAAAGAAATATTAATAAGAGCTGAAAGGTTGTTACCTAGTTCACATAAAAAACAAATTATTATTTTAGGACAGTTGGAATTCCATAAAGATGAGAGAAAAGTATTTGTAAATCATCAAAGTATTCAGCTCACGCCACATGAATTTAGCATTTTACTATTACTGGCTGAAAATCCTAAAAAGGTTTTTAGCAGGGATGATATCATTCTAAAAATATATAGTTTTGATTTGAACATAAATCCACGTATTGTGGATCAACATATTAAAAATATTCGTAAAAAAATGAAGGAAGAGTACATCCAGACTGTTTTTGGTTTGGGATACAGAATAAATGAAAAGGTTATAAATCAATGAAATTTCATATAAAAATTGCCTTAATTATAGCTATCTTTTCTACAAGCATACTTTTATTCATCACAGGGATATTACTTTATAAAGGTCATGAACATTTGATGATGCTTCATATTACAGATTCTAAAGAATTAATTCACCACTTTGACATGGCATTAAGGGAAACAGCAATGTGGTCATTAGGCCTTTTGCTTATTTTTATAGTAATCTCTAGTTTGTTAATTGCAAAAACATTAACGAAGCCTATCCAAGAACTGAATCACTTTGCGTTAAGACTAGTGCGTGGAGACCGTCACTTAAATATCAGCTATACGATTAATGATCAAATTGGTCAATTAGGTAAATCACTGATGAAACTAGATGAAACGTTAAACGCTTATGAACTCCGTCGTAAAGAAATGACACAGGATCTTGCGCATGAAATTCGTAATCCATTAGCCTCGATTAAAAGCTACTTGAGTGCATTTGAAGATGGGATATGGACAGCTACTCCAGATCGTTTGAAAGCATGTGTTGAGGAAATTGATAGACTAACTCTTCTTGTTGGAGAATTGGATACATTAAATGATATTAATAATCCTACATTTAAGGTCATGATGAAAGAGCAACCGATTGCTAATGTAATCGAAAAGTCTGTTATTATGTTGGCAAGTGAATTACTTGAAAAAGAAATACAAGTAGAATTGGATTTAGACAAAACAATCAATGCAAAGGTAGATGCCTTGAGATTGAATCAAATTCTACACAATATTATAAAAAATGCAATGTACCATGTTCAAAAAGATGGCATGATATTAATCAAATTATTTAAAGAAAGTGACGATTATATAATACTTGTACATGATAATGGAATTGGTATGGATGAAGAAATAAGTAAAAAAATCTTTGAACGAAATTACCGAGTGGAAAATCGATATACTGGCAACGGTATTGGTATGACAATTACCAAAAAGCTAGTGGAAGCACATAATGGTACAATTTCGGTCAAAAGTGAGAAAAATATAGGAACAACATTTTGTATACAAATGCCGTTTTCTACATAATTCCTACACAACTGTTCTATATACTTTAGGTGAAAGGAATGGTTGACATGAGGAAAATAGCATTAGCAGCAGGTATTATTGCAAGTTTGGGCATACTTGGGGCTTGTAGCCAAGGGAAAAGTAACGATATGAAGGACATGGATCATTCCTCTATGAAGATGGAGGGTATGGAACACTCTTCAAAAGATATGAAAGACATGGATCATGACAAGATGAAGGACCATGAGAGTCATAGCAATGTCGTAAGTTTAAACAATTCGACAGGAGTAAATGAAGTAAAAGTCCCTGCTGAACTTAAAAGTAATAAAAAGGATGAAGTTGTATACACAGTTAGGGCACAAAAAGGAAAAACAGAAATATTCGATGGTGTTCAAACAAATACTTATGGGTATAACGGATCGTTTCTCGGACCGATGATTCGTCTTGAAAAAGGTGAAACTGTAAAGATTAGAACTATCAATGAACTTGATGAGAATACAACTTTTCATTGGCATGGACTAGAAGTGTCAGGGGAAAAAGATGGTGGGCCTCAAAGCATTCTGAAACCTGGAGAAGAAAAAATTCTCGAATTTAAAGTGAATCAGGAAGCAGCAACGCTATGGTTCCATCCCCATCCACATGGAAAAACGGCTGAACAGGTATATATCGGGCTTGCAGGCTTAGTTTATATTGAAGATGATCATTCAAAAAGTCTTGGATTGCCAAATGATTATGGAAAGAACGATTTCCCTTTGATTTTCCAAGATAGAATATTTGATGATAAGAAGCAATTGAATTATAGCGCCACAATGAACACAGACGGAACGATTGGAGATACATTATTAATTAATGGAACGCTCAATCCTAAATTGACTGTAAACAAAGAGAAAGTGCGCCTTCGTTTATTAAATGGATCTAATGCGAGAAATTATACCTTTAAATTGAATACAGAGGATTCATTTTTTCAAATCGCAACAGATGGTGGTCTCTTGAATGAACCGGTTTCTTTAAAAGAGATTACACTAACGCCATCCGAAAGGGCAGAAATCGTAGTTGACTTTTCAAAAATGAAGGACGTTAAAGACCTAGCTTTAATAAATGAGGATGGTTCTGTCCTTTTACCATTTGTAGTTACTGATCAAAGTGGAAAGACGAGTATGCTCCCTAAAAAATTAAATGATTTATCATTAGAAGGTAAAGAAGTAGATCTACCTGTTACAAAAAAAGTGGAACTCTTTGGAATGATGGACATGGTCACGATAAACGGAAAGAAATTTGATCCGGAAAGAATTGATTTTACCCAAAAACAAGGTGTTACTGAGGTATGGGAAATTTATAATAAACCGGATATGATGGGCGGCATGATTCATCCATTCCATATTCATGGAGCACAATTTAAAGTACTCTCTCGTGATGAGAAAAAGCCACCTGAAAATGAACAAGGATGGAAGGACACAATCTCCGTAAAACCAGATGAGACAGTAAAAATAGCTGTACAATTTAAACATAAGGGCATCTACATGTTCCATTGTCATATTTTAGAGCATGAGGATAATGGAATGATGGGTCAAATTCAGGTGGATTAATGCTTATTTGTGTTTTGATTAAAATCCTGTGTTAATTTTTTGATACAGGATTTTTCTTTTATGTTCTTGTAGTGAAAAGCTATTTTTTTACGAGCGGATATTGAGGCAATTTAAACAGTTTGTCATCTGATATACAAAGAAACAGTAAATAACTTGAGGTACTAAATCTGTAATCGTACTTTAATAAAAAATAGAAGGTGTTTTTAGATGTATAGTTTAATGTCCAAAATAAGCCAATTCATTAGTGACCCTATTACAGTATTTTTGAACTCCTATGAACATTCTCCTTTCATTGTTGCGATTCTTCTTGGTTTAATAGGCGCTTTAGCACCTTGTCAATTAACGGGGAATATAAGTGCAATCACTTTTTATGGAAATCGGACATTTCAAACGAAAAATAATTGGCAAGAAATTGTATTTTTTATTCTAGGGAAAGTTGTTGTATTTAGTTTAATAGGTTTCTTCGCCTGGCTTTTCGGTCAGTCCTTTGAAACTGAGATGACTAAGTATTTTCCTATTTTTCGCAAAGCAATTGGTCCAATCATGTTCCTAACAGGGCTCGTGCTAATTGGAATTTTAAAATTGAAATTTCTAAATCAAATTCCTAAGTACATTCCGGCAGTTATAAAAGAGGGGAAATTGGGCTCCTTTCTGATGGGGGCTAGTTTTTCAATAGCCTTTTGCCCTACGATGTTTGTGCTATTTTTCGTGTGGTTAATGCCAACAGTCGTAACCTCTTCGTATGGGGTAGTTTTACCGGCCATTTTTGGAATAGCAACTTCTGTACCACTACTAGTGATGCTGGGGCTTATTCATTTTTTTGACGCAAAAAGATTCATTATGCGTACAAGCATGAAAATGGGACGAGTGATTCAAATTGTAGCGGGTGTTATTCTGATTATTATAGGGGTAGCAGATGCGATTACATACTGGGGATTGTATTAAAGAGGAAGAAGCGCCTTTGCCCCTAAACGCTACAGAGCATTTAAACATCGAAATTGGAGTTGCATTCCATATTTTATCTAAAGGAGGGAATACATGATTGAACAATTATTGAAAGAGATACCTTTGCTAAAAGATTATCGAGAGTGGAAGAGAATTAATAAGGGGTTTTCTTCAGATGAAAAGTATTTCATTTCTCTTAAAAATAGTGATGAAAAATATATGATAAGATTTTTTCCAATTAATCAATTTGAAGATAGAGAAAAGGAGTTTGCAATATTAAAAACAATTGAGACTCATACAAATAAAGCGATAAAAGCGATTGAGATTGGGAAAATTCAAGGTCGAGGTTATATAGTAACCACTTATATTGATGGGAATGATGTTGAAGCTGAATTGTTAGTATTAACAGAAAAAGAGCAATATCAATTAGGTTTTGAAGCAGGGCAAGAGCTTTTGAATCTACATAAGATACAAGCACCTAAACATATAGAATCATGGTATGAACGAAAAAGTCTAAAGCATAAAAAATATGTAGAGGCATATCTAGCATGCCCAATAAAAATTGATCAAGATGAAAAAATCCTACAATTTATAGATAATCATATGTTGTTGATGGAAAATCGCCCTAATATCTTTCAACATGATGACTATCATCCAAGTAATTTAATTGCACAGGAAGGGAAATTAAACGGAATTATTGATTTTGGGAGATATGATTGGGGTGATCCGATTCATGAATTTTTGAAAATCGGTATTTTCACACGAAATATTAGCGTTCCTTTTTCCATTGGTCAAATAAAAGGTTATTTTAATGGTGAAGAGCCAAATGATGAATTTTGGACTTTGTATAGTCTATATTTAGCCATGTGTGTATTTTCAACAGTTGTATGGACATTAAAAACAATTCCAGAAGATATGGATAATATGCGAAATAAAATTAGTATCTTCCTAGATGATCATCAGTATTTTAGTAATGTAAAACCAAGTTGGTATACATAAAACACAGACAGCTATTACGATTCTCCTTCTAACAGGAGAAAGGGGAGTTTAGTAAATATAGCGATATATACAACTTACAATATCTCGCATATCTCCTGTTAAAAAACAACCTTCTGCTTATGGTTGCCCAGGAGGTAAGCTGAATTTTTTGATTTTATTAATGGTAACGTGCTTTTATGTATAATAGAGTAGATACTGAAACATATACAGAAAGAGTGAAAAAAATGATTAGTGCAACATTATTATTTATCCTCGCAGGAATTGGCGAGATAGGGGGCGGCTATTTAATTTGGCTTTGGTTAAGAGAAGGTAAACCATTTTATTGGGGAATTATAGGCGGGATTGTGTTAGCTTTATATGGAGTTGTCGCTACTTTTCAGTCCTTCCCAACCTTTGGAAGGGTCTACGCTGCCTATGGAGGTGTCTTTATCGTCCTATCTATTTTATGGGGATGGGGAATCGACGGGAAAAAACCAGACAACTTGGATTTCGTTGGAGCTGGTATTTGTTTAATTGGTGTTTTGGTGATTTTAATACCTCGTTCATGATAGATAGTATGTTTTTATAACCTTCACAATTTGAGTAAAATCATGATTGTGAAGGGTTTTTTATTTTAAATTAAAAATTTAATTTAAAAAAATAAAAATTTTTGTAACGAATCTTCTTTAAAATCTATATATAAGTATCCACCGTTAAAAGTAGAGAGAGGAGGGAGGAAAGTGGAGGATTTAAGTGAAATATACAAATCTTATGCAGATGAAGTAAAGCGGTTTCTTATTTGTTTAACAACTAACGTGGATTTAGCTGAGGAACTAACGCAAGAAACTTTTTATCAAGCTGTAAAGTCAATTGACCGATACAATGGTGAATGTAAGATGTCTGTTTGGTTATGCCAAATTGCAAAGCATACATACTATAACCATTTAAAAAAGGAAAAACGTTATAGCCATAGTAGTGTAGAACAAATGTTGGAAGTGGGGTTGGATGTTCCATCTAATTCGGAATTACCAGACGTAGAGCTTGCCAATCGTACTACATTTATTTCCTTACATAGAGAAATTCATCAATTAAAAGAACCGTATCGTGAAATATTTTTACTTAGAACTTCCGTCAATCTTAGTTTTAAGGAAATTGGAGAGATATTCGATAAAAGTGAGAACTGGGCAAGGGTAACGTATTATCGAGCTAAATTAAAATTAGTAGAAAGGGTCCGAGGTGATCATGATGAATTGTAATATTATAAAGGATTTATTACCCTCATATATTGATGGAATTTGTAGTGAAGATACTACTAAAGTTGTCGAGGAACATTTACATCATTGTGAAGAGTGTCGATTGTATCTAGAAGTGATGGAGCAGCCAACAAATGATATTCTGCCAGAAGAAGTTATAATCGCAAAAGCACCATTTAAAAGAATAAATAAAAAGCGTCGTATTCAAGTTTTAATTTCCATTTTGATTACTTTTATTATTACAATTATAGGCTCTTTTGTTGTTCAAGAAGTGGGAGCTGTGCATAATTTCTTTTTTCCAAAGAATATGACAACTGTATATGTAACAGATGATAAGGAAGAGTGGAATGCAGTATATTTCGACAATAAAGAGTATTTTAAGTTTGATAGTATATTTTGGAACAAGGAAATCGTTAATGATGCAAATAATGACGGTGAAGTACTTCTAAGAATTAAAGATGCAAATGGTCAAGTTATAGTAGACGAATTTCACATTTCGCCCGGGAAAAGCAAGAAATTGGAGGGATTAAAGAAGAACGTAAACTATTACCTCGAGATTAAAGCTAAAAAAGGCGAATTTTTCATTAATGTAGTTTGAAATATTATTAGTTACAAAGTTATTTAACGTAAAAGTCATTGAAGAAGGATTTATAGAATTTGAATCGAATATTTTATAGTAATCCCAGAAATGTTTGGAGGTCGCAATTTTGCTACTTTATTTTTGAGATATATCATCCACCTAAAAATTTAAAGAAAATTTAGGAGCTGATATATGATGATATACAAAAATTCTCTTGATGGAATTTCTTCTGAAATGTTGAATGGCTTTTTTGTAGATTGGCCGAATCCACCTAATCCAAAAACTCACTTAAAGCTGTTAACAAACAGTAGTAAGGTGGTCATTGCTTTAGATGATTATACGAATCAAGTAGTTGGATTTATAACAGCGATTAGTGATGGAGTTCTATCTGCTTACATTCCGTTCCTTGAAGTTTTGCCAGAGTATAAAAATAAAGGTATTGGCAAGGAATTAGTCAAACAAATGTTAAATGAACTTGATGATATCTATATGGTTGATTTGTGTTGTGATGATGACTTAGTTCCTTATGTATAACAATAAAAATTATTATTTAATACGATGTACAAAATTTTCAATATTCCAACTAATCAAGTTATAATACATATACTAAATAATTTAGAAGGAGTGTTGATAAAAGATTGAAGAAATTATTAATTATTGGTGCGAGTGGTTTAGTTGGAAAAGCTTTAGCAAAAAAGTGTGAAAATGATTTTGAAGTTTATGGAACATACTTCACATCTGCTACAAATCTTCCTGATAATAAACAGTTTCAAATGAATATACAAGATGGTAAAGTGTTGAAGAGAATACTAAATACTATTGAACCTGATATTGTCATTTCGTGCCTACACGGTGATTTTGAACAATTATTGGAGTTTCATAGACTTTTAGCTGTCGAATTAAAAAACAGAAGTAGTTTACTTTACTTTTTGTCTACGACAAATGTATTCGATGGTGATTTATCAAGACATCATAGTGAAATAGATGAACCTATTTCAAAATCTGAATACGGTCAATATAAGATTAATTGTGAAATAATGCTTCAAGATTTGTTAAAGGAACGTGCAATAATTGTTAGAATCCCAGGTATTTGGGGAAAGAATTCCCCAAGATTTAATTCACTTCTAAAAAACTTAAAAAAGAATGAGCCTATACAAGCTTATCATAATTTAGAATGTTCATTCTTGACGGATGTACATTTAGCCCAGCAATTGCACTTTATTTTAAAAAATGAAGTACGTGGAACTATTCACTTGAGTTCCGAAGATAAGATAATAGAATCTCAATTCTATGAGGAATTAATAAAAAGGCTAACATCTAAAATAATAAAGGTTCAATTTAATTATTATCAGGATAAAGAAAACCTTTATTTATTTGGTCTAAATTCAATAAGAAATGAACTTCCAAAAACTTTAAATATAAAAAACAACGAAATCATAGATTACTTGGCAGGAAAGACAGCATACCGACTTTAATTGTCTATATTGTGTAAGGAAAGTTCCCAAAGCTTTTTGGGAACTTTCATAAAAGAATGTTATTCAATAAAATTGCTCGATTGTTGAACAACAAGTTAAACAACACTTTTCAACTAAACTGCACCGTTAGTTGAAGATAGAGGGGAAAAACAGCGTTCTCCCTCATAACTTCTTATAAACTTCTGCATAAGCAACTTTCAGTTGTTCCCTTAATTGCTTGTTTTCCTCTTCCAACTTTTGATTTTTTCTTTTTAGAGATGCAATGAGGGCATCCTTATTGCTCTCGTTCATTTCTCGTTTTACTTGTTTTGGTGTAGGTACTTGTGATTGCTGATTTCGTAAAGTTTCAATTCTTGAACGGAAGGCCTTGTTATTATACAGTGTTGCTTTAGATACATCTGCTTCACTGGCTACGCTGTTAAAGTTTATTTTTTCATTGGCTCTTATGAGCCTTTTAATGGCTTCATCTATCTTCCGAGAGGTAGTAGCCTTACGATTGGCATGAATAGCTTTCAAATGTTCAGAACGGTCATATTCAGTCATTTTGAACACCTAACTTTCTTTTCATCCGTTCTTGCCGACCGAAGATGATATTTCCTTCTTGGAGGATGTTTAAAATGTTTTGATAACGTAGTAAGTTTTTTTCGTTCTTCTCGGCAATATCTTCTCGCCCTCGTTGTTTTGCTATTTCAATTGCCTTTGATGTTGTTTTAATATGAAGCTCATATTTTTGCTTATCTAACTCCGAAAAACCAACAGCTAAGTCTTTACATGGCGTTTGATTGTCACCACAAGTGAGGCATGGAGGAGCTTCCATATGCGGGCAATTACCATTCAAACGAGCATGGCACGTCCCATAGGGGTTGTCCATCGCATTGAGTTTATGGTCCTGCCATAAGGCATCTAAGATGTCCCTTGGTATGTCTTCTCCTGCTTTGATTTCTTGCACTTCACCGTTTAAGTTGAAACTAAAAACTCCTTGTTTCATAACGGATTCAAACGCTTTTCTTTTCGTATTATCTAATAGCTTGGCATATCGTAAAGTCATTTCGGGTGAAGCATGAGCTAATAACTCTTGTACCGTTAGAATATCCGCACCACCATTTAACATTTTTACACCATAGGTGTGACGGAATTGGTGAGTTTTGAAATGGAATAAATCTCGATTTTCATCCGTAATGTTCTTTCGATTTGCTAAAATATTTAGTTGGTCTTGAACCCACTTTTGAGAAAATGGTTTACCTTTTCGTTGACCACGATAGCGAACAAAAATATACCCTTCGGGATTATTCTCTTGATGACTTAATTCTTTGGATTTATCAATAAGAACGGCAAGAATATTTGCTAACTGTTCATCTATTGGAATTCGATGCCCTTTTACATAAGTTTTTTCAATATCTGTTTCAATCGAATATTGTTCATTGAGTTTGACTAAACAATCAATAGTTAAGCCTAATACATCAGATATTCTAAGTCCTGTTTTAAATGCTACCCAAACTACAGGTTGAACATCTTTATGTAAATCATTGATGTGAGTGAATAATTGCTCTAATACAAAGTCGGGAATAAAATCAATTTGGTCAATAGATTTTTTTCGTCTTTTTGGTTTATCTTCGGGAAAAATCAATAGTCGTACATGGGTTTCGGGAGCCATCTCATATTCATATCGTTGAATATCTTCAAGGAATTTTTGCAAAGTTGATAATGATTCATTTACATGGCGTTCAGGATGAGCGTTACGTTGTTTTAAATTCTTTATAGCGTATTCATGTAAATGTTCAATGTATTTTACGATATGTGTTCGTTTTAAATCCTTCCACGTTGGTTCTAATGAAAAGATACACGTAAAGAACTTTGGTAAAATAGACAGGTAGCTTAATGCTGAACCCCAAGAAAAATTATTCTTACTAATCAATCGCTGTTTGACATATTTTTTCACTTGCTCACGAATATTTTGGTCTATGTTCGAGAAGTCAATATAGTAATTATTTCTACTTTTGTTATAATCAATACAGTATTTATCGTGTAATATACGAACATCCCATCTATCTTTTTCCCATTCTTCTCGAGTATCAGTGTATTGAAAAAAAGTTTTATAAATTTTTCTTAAAAAATTTGCTAAACCTGACTTGTTGAGATATTCTTTATTTTTTACTTTTACAGTTGCTTGAGTCGGCATTCCTTTTTCATTCAACCAAAACAAATATTCCCGTTCTGCTTTATCAATGTCTAAATCCAATAAAGATGATAGTTTAGGATATTTTTCGTTTAAGAACTCCGTAATTCTTTTTAATGGACTTTGATTCATAAATATACTTTTGATTGTCCATAAATCATTAAACAATTGTTGATAATAGACATATTTCACTTCTAAATTGATAGAAGGGTTATCGAATTGAAATTGAATATTTTTATTTGAATAGTTATAGTTCGATACCAGTTCTTCGAACTGCTTAATTTCACTTATAACGTTAATATTCCATTTGTCATTGATTAAGAAATATGAATTTTTTACCTGTTCAATAGAAACAGAACCATCTTTTTGAACAGTCTTTTCAGGATAAGTTGATAGTGCTCTTTGTAATCCTTCGTGGAAGCCTATTGCTTCTACCTGAACATTCTTGATTTGTTTCATCTGTTACTCCTTTCAGTCATTTCTCTTTAGGTTAAATTCAGATTGTGCTTTATTCCAATCTTCTCGAATATCTTCATTCGAAGGATGTAGGTACAGGTTCATTGTTGTTTGAATTTGAGAGTGACCTAATCGTTCTTGTACTTGTTTAATATCCTTTGTTTTCTGATAGTAGATTGTAGCGTGTGTGTGGCGAAATAGGTGAGGGTGTAGGTTTATCCCTGTTTTCTTTTTCAAACGCTTAAATAAAGATTCTACGTTCCAATATTCCATTGGTTTCCCTACATTTTTTCCTCGTAGTTTTACAAAAACAAAATTTGTGTCCAATTCTAATTCATCAAGAACTTCATACAAATAATCGTCATATAAATCCATTAAGGACTGTGATACATAAATTTCTCTTTCCCCAGATTTCAACATCGCACCGTTTTCTAATTCCCCACGTTCTATTAAACGAATCCGATGCCCCTTTCCATGGTCAAAAACAAAATCCTCCATGAAAAGAGCAAGAGCTTCTCCAATACGCAGTCCCGTTTCAAATAACAGTTGAATTAAGAATCTATCTCGAATATTAGTAGTTTCTTCTAATACTTGTTGCACTTGTTCTTTCGTTAATGTTTTTACCTTATTACGCGGTTCTTTTAATTTTAGTATGTTACTGATTGAAGGCTTGTCTTTATTTACATGATGTAAGAAACTTTTGTAACGTGAGTGTCCTCCTGTAAACACTTGCTTCATCAGTTTTTCCATTATGTCATTTTGGACTTCTTCGTTTCGATAAAGGTAGTCATAGAAGTTTGCTATAACTGTAATTGTAAGGTTAATTGTCTTTTCTGTTCGCTTTGCTTTCTCTTGTTGGAAGGGAGTAACGTTTGAACTCTGATAAGGGCTTCTTAACCATCCCACAAAATCAACTAAATCCTCTAATCTAATAAACTTATAATCTTTCTCCTTTTCTTCTAAGTAGGTATAAAAATGTTTTAAGGAATAGCAATATGTTTTTTGAGTATTAGGGCTTTTTCCTGTCTTATCTAAATACTTTATATATTTCATAACTGGCATTACAGGGAACCCTTCTTGATTCAGTAATATGTATCTTTTAATATTAGCCTCAATAAGAACTTCTTGCACCCTCATAGTACACTCCTCCTAAAAGATATTAACGCTCGGTCTAAAGACCTCACTACGCCTCCCGCTATGGGCTACACCCTCCACGAAAACAAACAAACGTTCCTATACATTATAAACATATTATACGATATTCTCAACATCTAATTAACAATTATGATATGCATAAGAAAAGAGAATATATGCTCATATATTGAACATAATATCCTCTTATTAGTTTAGTCTATTTAAATATTTCCAAGCGTTTTTACGTGCTTCGTTACTCATCGAAGCTTTCTGTGATTTCATTTGTGAAATGGCTGTTATTTTTTTATTGCAACAAAGCGTAATCTGCAATAATCAGCAACCCATTGATGATCCTGATAAAATTTTGGCTTTAATAATTCTTCACATTTCTCATAAATCTGTTCTTTTTCAGTTTCTGATAAATGTTTTAGCATATTATTACTGAACATCACTAGCCAATTACGTAACCCATCCTCGCCTTGAAGGGGTGTTGGGCGCTCATATAGCGTAATCATTTCAACTGTAAATCCAGCGCCTTCCAACTTCGCCTGATATTCTTCTAAAGTTGGAAAATACCATGGGAAATAATCCTCGATATAAGAAAATTTTAATTCCTCCATACTTTTTTGCAGTGCCCAAACAATAGAAGCAATATTACCGTGTCCACCCATTTCAGCGACGAAACGCCCACCTTGTTTTAGTGCATTGTAAATATTTTGAATGACTTCATTCGGCTGTTTCATCCAATGTAATGCAGCATTTGAAAAGACTGCATCGAATTGATTTGTCATCTGAAGTGCGGTAGCATCCATTGTGTGAAAAGTAATGTTTGGGTATTTTTGCTGTGCAGGGATAATCATGTCATGGGAAGCATCTATCCCTTGAACATTGGCACCAAGAGCTGCAATTTCAAGGGCTAAATCACCTGTGCCACAACCCACATCTAAAATTCCTTCATTTTTTTGTGGTGCAAGTAAATCCACTAAGCTCCCTCCAAATTTTGAAACAAAGTCATGCTTTTGATCATACAAATTGGCATTCCATTTTGTTGTCATTGTCTCTCATCTCCTTTCTTTGAGCTTACCAGAGAGTTTAATTGAACAGAAATGCGTAAAATGATCAGTTTTGATTCCACATTGGAATATAAGAGGGATTAACGCTGTAATAATACGATACCGCCTTCTGACTAATACTCGTTAACTCAATTAGTTCATTGAAAGCTCCAACCAGAATGTAATCAACCTCACGCTATGCTGATAGCCAATATTTTTTATTAATTCGCACACTTTATTGTGTTACTAAGATAATGTTGTTTTTTTGTCAACGTTTTTCGGATAAATAGGCACCATTTGTCAATACGAGTAATATGATATAAAAAAATAAGGGATGTGGTACGGTGAATTGGTTAATCATTTTGGCTTTTACTTTTTCTTCCAGCATTGACAATTTGGGTGTCGGTCTTTCTTACGGAATTCGTAAGATAAATGTTAGATTTGATAAAAATATTTTAATCTCGGTTATTTGTTTTCTTATGAGTATGGGAGGCATTTCATTTGGTGTATGGATGTCAAAAATTCTTCCAGGTATGCTTCCTGTGATCATTGGAGCGTTATTATTATTTATCATCGGAATTCGGATAATTCTGTTGGCTAAACCGCGGAAACAAGAGACTTCAATAGTGGATAGTAACAATGAAATGCAGTCCAATAATGTTCAAGGTATTTTAAGAAATCCCGAGGAAGCTCATTTCAATAAGTCTGGGGAAATTGGATGGGGAGAAGCTGTACTTCTCGGTATTGCCTTATCGGCGAATGCACTTACGAATGGGGTAGGTGCAGGTTTACTCGGTCTTTCGCCGCTTGTCATCTCGATACTTGCTGCAATTGGGAGTTTTATTACTGTTTGGTTAGGTGTCAGTTTAGGAAGTAAAGTAGCAGATGTTCGGATTGGCACATTTACTGTAGGTCAATTTGGAACAATTATTAGTGGAGTAATGTTGTTAATAATTGCTTTTGCAGCATTCTTTTAACTTCTTTAGTGGACGCAATTATGTGTCGAGACTTAAATGGTTTATGTGTTGACAAAATGTCAACGTAATTATACACTTCTTGAGAATGATAATTTAACATATTTCAGAGGGTGTTCAAACATTTGTACTTGTCGCTACGCTTTTGGTACAAAAGACATCCGCTGAAATAGAGGAACTCAGTTCTAAAAACGCCACGTCCTGTGGCATTTATTTACAAAGCCTCCGGTGGATGTCACGGAATTATGCCGAGGTATAATTGATTTATTAGACGACTGCTTTAAGTCACGTTAGTCACCGTAAGAAGGGAGAATCGAAAATGGCTGAACAGAGTAACAGTAATACTCTAGGTTTATTACTGAGACAGTTATTGAAAGAACGTTCATTATCTATGCGGAAGTTTAGTGAACTCACTGGAATCGATACAGCTACGATCTCACGGATAATAAATGATAAGAGAAAAGCGACACCACAACATTTAGAAAAATTTGCTGACTGCCTTGAAGTTCCTTTAATCAATCTTTTTGAAGCAGCAGGATACCCGATTGAACAGAAACAAGAAGAGTCAGATTCAGATGATATTCATACGTCTGTTGATGCAATACAAGCTCTTCTTAAGTCTTCAAATGTTTACGATAATGAATTTTCGGTGTCCAATGTTGAACAGAAACTTGAAAGCTATGGATTATATGCGCAAACAGAAGAAGGTAAAAATACGATTCTTAAGGATTTTGACGAAAAAATTAAGAGTGTAGGAAGCATTGGCCCTTTTATAAACCAATTAAAAGAGTTATATGGAAAATTCACATCGGGGAAAGGAACACTTTTTGAACTAACTTTAATTGGAAGTACATTATTATATTTTATTATTCCAGTAGATGTAATACCGGATTATTTATTTCCTATTGGTTATTTAGATGATGCAATAGCTGTACAGCTTACTACAAAGGCGTTACTAAATAGAATAACTTAGATTTTAACTTCTTTTAGCGTGCGCAAACATCCGCTGAAAGAAGTAAAAGCCTCCGGACGCAATGATACCGTGGCATAATTGAAATGATAGGTGGATTGATTTATGAGAAGAAGCAAAAAGAGCCGTAAATGGCTAAGGAATTTGTTCTTAGCATTCGCATTAGTAATCGTAGCAGGGATTATTTATGGGGTTTACCAATACAATAGTGGATTGGCTATGGCAGACGACAGTCATATAAACGATAACGAAAAGGCGTTTGATCCATTTGAAGGTGCGGATGTGCAATTTGGTCAGATTAATGTGCTATTAATAGGCAGTGACGCTAGAGATGAGGATGGTAGATCGGATAGTTTAATGATTGCACACTATGATCAAACGACAAATGATGTCAAACTTGTTTCGATTATGAGGGATACGTATGTCGACATCCCAGATTACGGAATGAATAAAATAAATGCTGCTTTTGCTTTAGGAGGTCCTGAACTTGTAAGGAAAACAATTAAGCAAAATTTTGATATTGATGTAAATTACTACGCTCTCGTGGATTTTAAAGGATTCCCTAAAATTATAGATCTTTTAGCACCTGATGGGATAGAGGTTGATATTCCTTATGAAATGTCTCATGGAATTGGTATGACATTACATCCTGGGGAACAAGTTTTACATGGTAACGAGTTATTAGGTTATGTACGATTCCGCCATGATCGTTTAAGTGATTTTGGGCGAGTGGAACGCCAGCAAGAGGTTTTAGGTAAGGTGAAAGAACAAATCGGTGTTTCAAGCTTAATGAATTTGCCAAAAATACTTGGCGTTGCAGATTCCTACATTGATACAAATGTAGATAATAAAACGATCCTTACAATTGCAAAAGGGATTGTAAATGGAAAATCTAAAGGTATTGACACTTTACGAATTCCTGTTGCAGATGCTTATGAAGACAAACGTGTCGATGTAGGTGACGTTTTGGATATTGACTTTGATAAGAACAAACAAGCATTAGAAGACTTTTTATCATCAAAGGACAATGGGAAAAATGACTAAGAGACTTGATGAGACAAAAGGTAACAATATAATTAAATAGTCAGCAGGGCAAAAATTAGAGTATGTTTTGAAAAATTATTTCAAAACATACTCTTTTGTTATTTTATGTTTTAATTGAGGTTCTTATATCTTGTAGTTAAAGTAAAGAAAGGTTATTTAGCAATATGAATAACAGTTAATTTCATTTTTTGATTATCTGGATTTAATTCATATTGTTCCCCAGACTTTGTAGTAATTGTTGCTGCTTCGCCTGTATACTTTTCATCCATATAAGCGAAGACAAAATTCTCAGTTTCAATAGAAATCATTTCACCAGCTTTACCTTCGACAAAATGTTGTAAACTGTATCCAGCTGTACTATATGTAAAAACAGCAATGGTTGGTGAATCATCGACTTCTAAAGCAAAAACAGTTAATCCATCTCCGTTAAACCAAAAATCTTTTTTTGTAATGAGAGGTATATTTTTATCGAGTGTATATTCTTCAAAAAAGTGTAATTCGATCACCTTCCATAGATTCTCTTGTGTAGGGTATTCCTCTTTTGTCCATGTAGAGACTTGCGTAACTTTTCCGTGTTTATCAACTCTAAGATTGACGCCAATTTGAGGTGTTTCCATTGCATGCACACTAAACTGACCAACTGTATAGCCAGGCTCAAAATGCTCAGGCGTTACCGAAAATTGTTGATTAGGATGTGTTTGGTTCAAATAAGCTTCTAATTGAATATACCTTTCTGCATGAGTTTTGATTTTTAAAGTAGGATAGTAAACAATATAGCTTATATAACTGATAATCAGTAGAATAATAATAGCTAATACGCATTTTTTTCGTTTTCTAAAAATGAAAGCGATTAGTAAAATAATGATTAATAGAGCAAGAGCAATCACGCTAAAATAAATTGATTCAGCTGGTGTCAATTCTATACCCCCTCGAATAAAACCAGTTATTATTTTTAGCATAGCAGAAGAAAGTAAGATAAAACACATAAAGTCGTTAAATATCCATTTAAAGTCAAAATTATAGAGGGAGATAGAAAAAAGGTAGCTGACGAATTCATCAGCTACCAATCTTATTTTTCAAGCTTTGTTAATGTTTTACCGCTCCAACCAAAGATAATCGTCAAAATTGGTCCGAGTAGACAGAAGAAGGTAAATGGCAGATAAGTTGTTGTTGGAATATCTAGTACACTAGCTATGAAAATACCACAAACACTCCACGGAACAAGAGGATTGACTACAGTACCTGCGTCCTCCATAACACGGGATAAATTTTTAGGGGCAAGTCCAACCTTCTCAAATTGTGCTTTAAAAGCTTCACCAGTAAGTAGGATAGATAAATACTGCTCACCAATTAATGTGTTAACACCAATCCCCGTAATAGCAGCTCCTGTAATGACAGAGCCAGCACTTTTAAAGAGGCTCTCTACCTTCGCTAAAATACTTTGAATAATGCCGAGCGTAAATAATAGACCACCCATTGTTAATGCTAATAAGACTAAGGCAATTGTAGATAGCATACTGTTCATACCACCACGACTCAGTAATGCATCCACGTCTTTATTCTCCGTAGTAGATACATAGCCTTCAAAAAGCATTTTAAAGACATTTGAGAGTGCAATCGGTTCTTGTATGTAGGCAAGTCCAACACCAAGAATTGAGACGACTGCGAGTGTGATAAGTGCAGGCGCTTTATAAAAAGTCATAATAACAAGAACAACAATTGGCAATAATGTATACCAATGAATAAGACCAGTTGACAGTAATCCATCTTTAAATTGCTCAACTGTTTCAAATGAAGTATTTGCTTCTGTTGGCGATAATATTGCATAAAGAACGAATGAGATTGCGAATGCTGGAATCGTTGTCCAACCCATATTTTTAATATGCTCGAAAAGATCGACGCCAACCGTACCAGATGCAAGATTGGTTGTATCCGATAACGGAGACATTTTATCGCCAAAGAAAGCTCCTGAAACAATCGCACCAGCTGTTATCGCTAAAGAGATGTCCATTGCACCGGCAATTCCCATAAAGGCAACGCCTACAGTTGCTACAGTAGTTAAAGAACTACCAACAGAAACACCAACGATACTACAAATCAAAAATACGATTGCAAAGAAAAAGCTTGGTGTAACTGTTAAAAAGCCGTAGTAGATAAGTGTTGGAATCGTGCCACCCATAATCCAACTCGAAATTAAAATGCCAATAAAGAAGAAAATAAAAACTGCCCCAAGTCCAGCACTTGCACCAGCAATCATACCAGTTTCAAGCTCACGAAAAGGAACTTTTTTTAGTAATCCATAGGCAATTAAAAGTGAAATGACAAGAAAAATAGGTATATGGGGTGTTGCTTTTAAATACCCAATACTGACTGCCATCGTGGCAATTATTAATATAATTATAAAGCTTGCCTCAATAAATCGAGGGTTACTCTTAGCTTCTATTCGAAACATGCTAATCCTCCTACTAGTTACTTCTTCGCTTCAACGCGGTGAAGCCTAAAAGAATTATAGCACGCTAATAAATTTTGTCAATTGGCTGATAAATTTCGCCGATGAAATCGATAGTATTTCTCCTTGGTGATTTTTTAAAACTGGACCTTAATGGCTCATCACCAAAAGTTGTGGATGACATTCATTAAAACGTATGCCTTGTATATTAGTTGATTGGAGTGGAGACTGGGCGACTCCTTGGGGATTAGCGTCACAGATGAGACCCTGCAGCCAAGCGAAGCGGCTCATCGGACGCCCCCAGGAAGCTTTGCTCTGTGCGAAAGCGAAGCGTCAGCAACAAAGCGCCCAGTTGGAACGGAAATCAACCACACGTTATGATAATGATCCACCTTAATGAATACTGAAATAATCCCATGCATTTTTGACAATTAATGTACAAGTCATGATGATAAAAATAATACGCATCATTTTTGTCCCACGTTTTAGCGCAAATTTTGAACCCATTATCGCACCGAAAATCATGACGAAGCCCATAGGTAAACCGTATAAAAAATTAACCTTGCCTAATAGTAAAAACATAGCAAGCGCGGCTAAGTTCGACGTGAAATTAAAGGCTTTTGCATTACCCGCGGCCTGCAAGAAATCATTTCCCATCATTAGTAAAAGGAAAATAAAAAAAGAACCAGTGCCAGGTCCGAAGAAACCATCGTAAAAGCCAACAGCAGCAAAAGCGCCAACAAAGGCAATTTTTTTAACAGTACTTAATGTCTGCTCTTCAGGTTTCTGACCCCAATCTTTTTTGAAAACCGTATAAGCTGTAACTAGTACGAGCATAACAAGCATTAGAGGCTTTAAAATAGCTGGCGATACGAGATGCACAGTATATGCACCAATGAATGAACCAATAAAAATAAAAGGCATTATTTTCTTATTCTTTTTCACATCAACCTTGCCAGCTCGTAAAAAAGTTAACATGCTAGTCCCATTGCTAATTGTATTGGCGAGTTTGTTTGTGGCAATTGCTGTACTTGGGGGTAAACCAACAGCTAAAAGCGCAGGTAACGAAATTAATCCTCCGCCACCGACAATCGCATTTAAAAAGGATGCGATAAAGCCAAGTACTAAAAGGATTACAAGTGATAGTAAATCGATGTCCATATGTGATACCCACATCCTTATTTGTAAGATAAACTTTTCTTATAACAGTACTGCGAATTGTAATAAATGACAATGGAGGAATGTAAATATCGTTTACAATTCCTTAACATTGAAAACGATGAAAAAATTGAAGAAAAAATTGTTTTTTCAAGTATTTTTATAAAAATGAAAGAAAAAACGGTAATATTTAAAGAAAAATCGATAAATTTTGTTATCGAGTTTCCAACGTTTTCAACTTGGAAAAGTACCTAAAAATAATTGTGGCGAATTTTATATTACATTTTTGTAAATTCAACTATTTTATCTTTAAAAATCTGTAGAACTATGTGAAAGTTTTGTTATGATGATTGCAGAAATCGTCAATATTCATTCAACAGGAGGAACATGATGTTCAACTCAAACAAGCAAGATCCATTTTTTAAGGCATTGTTAAACATTTCTAAAAACGTGAAAGAAGGTATTTATTACGCTCATAACGCACGTATTGAAAATATAGATTCACTAAAAGAAATCGCAGACACAATGAAGCGATATGAAACAAGTGGAGATAAATTGATTCACGAGCTTATCGTTATGCTAAATAAATCATTTATGACACCTATCGAGCGTGAAGATATTTTATCACTTGCCAATAAATTAGATGATGTTATTGATGGAATGGAAGGCTGTATTGCTCATTTTGATATGTACAATTTAACAGAAGTTACAGACCCGATGCGCCAATTCTTAACATATATTGCGAAAAGTACAGACGAAATGGTCCAAGCAATGGAGCTATTAAATAGTAAAAAGCTTGTTGAAATGCGTAAACATGCTATTCAAATTAAAGACTATGAGCGTGAATGTGATGAAATTTTCCGCTCGTCTATGAAGCAATTATTTATTCAAGAAAAAGATCCGATGCGCATCATCGTCTTCAAGAGTATTTACGAACAATTTGAAGATATTGCAGACTACTGTCAAACTGTAGCAAATACAATTGAAACAATAATTATGCGTAACGCGTAAGATGGAGTGTAAGAAATGGATACGATATTACTGATAACAATATTAGTCGTTTTATTTGCACTTGTTTTCGATTTTATTAACGGCTTCCATGATACGGCCAATGCGATCGCAACTTCGGTATCAACAAGGGCATTAAAGCCACGTACCGCAATATATATGGCTGCAATTATGAACTTCATTGGAGCTATTACATTCGTTGGGGTAGCAAAAGCATTAACAAAGGATATTGTTGACCCATTCAGCTTAAATGCTTTTAATGGAGATACTACAGGTTCTGTCGTTATTTTAGCGGCATTATTATCAGCGATCACATGGAATTTAGTAACGTGGTACTTTGGAATTCCGTCTAGTTCATCGCATACATTGATCGGTTCTGTGGCTGGTGCTGCCATTGCGGCAGCTGGCTTTAATGTTTTGAACTATAGTGGCTTTATAAAAATTCTTCAGGCGCTTATTTTCTCACCATTACTTGCGTTTGCAGCTGGTTTCTTAATGATGTCTTTATTTAAAGTGTTATTTAAGGATATGAATTTATATCGAACGAATAAAGGCTTCCGGACAATGCAAATTGGTACAGCTGCTTTACAATCATTTACACACGGTACAAACGATGCACAAAAGGCGATGGGGATTATTACGCTCGCTTTAATTGCGGGAGGCTTGCATCACACAGACGATATTCCTTTCTGGGTACGTTTTGCAGCAGCCTGTGCGATGGGTCTTGGTACTTCTGTAGGTGGTTATAAAATCATCAAAACAGTCGGCGGCAAGATTATGAAAATCCGTCCAGTAAACGGGGTAGCAGCAGACCTTGCTTCTGCATCCATCATCTTCGGTGCGACATTAATCCATTTACCAGTATCTACAACACATGTTATTTCTTCATCTATCATGGGAGTAGGAACAGCACACCGTGTAAGAGGTGTTAAATGGGGCATGGCACGAAAAATCGTGACAACATGGGTAATCACCATGCCAATTTCCGCAGTCATGGCGGCAGCTATTTATTTCATATTAAGTTTATTTTTCTAACATAGTGGGAGGAATGCACAAATTGCGTGCATTCCTTTTTTTGTTTGATTAATAAGTAGGCTCGACGGATAGATATGGCAAGGTGAGGATAGGCCGAACAGGGCGAAGCGACGGAAAATCTGAGTAAACCGATGGATAGAAAAGGCGAAGCAGGAAAGCCCGAGCAGACAGATGGCTGGGAAAGAAGGCGACGGAAAGCATGAGCGTATTGTGAGCATCTATTTGAAAATTAAAATAAGATTGACAATTATTGATTACGAATGTAATATTTGTATATGGATTACATTTGTAATACAAGGGGGTGAGTTTTATATTATGAAAGAATTACCTAAGATTTCCGAAGCTGAATTGGAAGTTATGAAAGTTCTTTGGTCAAAATCCCCACAAACAGCAAATGAAGTAATTAAAGTATTAGAGTCAACAACGGATTGGAAACCGAAGACAATTCGAACACTTATTAATCGATTAGTCCAAAAAGAAGCTATTTCTTACCATCAAGATACAGGGCGTATATATGCATATTTTCCTATAGTGTCTCAAGATAAGTATCTTCAAGTAGAAACAGAATCATTACTTAAACGTTTCTATGGCGCAGCATTTAAACCTCTTCTTGTGAATTTCTTAAAAGAAGAAAAGTTGTCTTCAGAAGATATTAACGAACTCAAACGTATTCTGGATGAGAAGACTGAGGAAAATCAGAGGAAGGAAAGCTAATAATGATGGATATGTTTATAAACGTCTATCTACCTCACTTTTTTAATTGGTTGATAGAAACCTCAATTATGGCAAGTATTCTAGTTGTTCTAATCTTATTTGTAAAAATTGTGTTTAGAAATCAGCTAAATCCACGAGGGCAATATCTACTTTGGATGATATTAATTGTAAGACTTTTATTGCCATGGTCTTTGAATAGTACCTACAGTATTTATTCTATCTTTTCATACAGTAATGGGACTGCTGTTACAACTGTTTCTTCTTCAAAAGAACATATGAAAGAATTGACAGATATAGACTATTCAAAGTTAGTTACTAAAGAAGATTCCTTTGCAACTGGTTCAACCCAAGTAGCTGAGGAAAATAAGAAACAAAGTCGCAATATTGCAAACCAAAACAATGAGACTTTTTCTTTTTATACAATCCTTATATACATTTGGCTTACTGGGGTTATCATTTTGGGCTTTACTACTATCATTATAAATAGGCGTTTACTTCACTTCATAAAAAAACAGCCTATGATTACAGATCAGAGAATTGTAAAAAATCTATGTCTGTTCAACAGGAAATCCCACTTTTTTTTGCTGGAAATATTTCAAGTCCAACTGTAGTCGGATTTATTAGGCCAAAGGTGTTATTGTCAGGTGTACACTCGGAAATATTAAATGAGCAACAGCTACGATACATTTTTCATCACGAATTAGCCCACATCAAACGAAGAGATGTTGGGGTGAATTGGCTTATGTATGGCTTACTCATTCTAAATTGGTTTAATCCTATTCTTTGGTATGCCTACTCATGTATGAGAGAAGATCAGGAATTAGCCTGTGATTCATTAGCTCTTACATATATAAATTCAGAGGAGCAACTTGCATACGGTCATACTATTATTAGCCTTTTAGAACACTACTCAAATTTTTATCAAATACCAAGTTTAGCAAACCTAAGTAGAAATAAAAAAACTTTGAAAAGGAGGATCCTTATGATAAAAAAATTCAAAAACTCTTATCGTTGGTCTGTATTTGGCGTTGCTACTTTAATCGCTGTCTCATCTATATCTTTAGTAAATGCACGTGTAGATAAACCGACTAACCAGATGAATGAAAGTACGGAATTTAATGAAGAAAAAGGGAAGACAGAGGTGGTCCAATTAAGTGTCAAAAATAGCGAACCAACAAACGGTCCACTTACAGAAGTAGGGCAGTGGAAATTTTTAGGTAATGGTTATAATAAAGCTACATTAGTTAATATAAAAAATGTAGACAAAACCTATGATATGGGTGCTATTAAATTTACTATTGAATCCATCAATTTTGTACAATTGACAAATTTACCTGAGTTTACTGTAAAACAAATCAAAGAGAAACATGGTAAAGATCTCAATGATGAATTAAATTTAATTGATATATCTTATAAAGTTGAAAATACAACCGATAAAGATATAGCTTTCCACCCTGTTGATACAGTTACAATTCCATCAAACATCTGATTCGCAAACCTTTATAAATAAAGTAGTCGATGAGAGGTATATTCTTATTCCCACTTTAGAGGTTCCATATAGTGAAATTAATACGATAAATATTATTACGAGTGATGTATTGAACAAGGAAAACTCTACAATTTCAAACCCGAGTAAAAACGTAGGTATTGATTTATAATATAAAAAATATTAATTGAAACACCTAGCTAAATTAAACTAACGGAGTGCTTTTCTTGAAGATCACTGAGTTGCATATGCAGCTCTTTTTTCTTATTGAACTAATGGTGCAGTTTAGTTCAGAAAGGAATTAAAGAATATATGCTAAAAACAGCTAAATGTAAAATAAAACTATAAACTATTTGAAGGAGAATTTATACTTAAAAGTAAAGTTTTTAGATATTTAATATTTTGAGCATTATTATTAATCCTATTATTCTCTGATTATTTGTATATTGGAGCTTTTTTTTTCTATCTATTTTGTAATTATTGAAAAAATCATTGAAAAGAAAAATAAACATAATGATAATAATTTAGGTTCTTTGGGATATATAATTCTGATAATTACTCTTATAATTATTGTATTAAATAGCGAGTACATAAAATATTAAGGCTGTTTTCGAAAAAAATTGTTGCTATTCAACTAACGGAGCAGGGTAGTTCAATAAGGGGCTCGTAATAAAAGTGCATATTTAAGACGTTAAGAAATTGCCTGAATATGTACGATTTTATACAGACAGTACACCAGCAACATTTTTCTGCAAATTAAAAAAAGACTTACAGTAACTGCGTTCAAGGCCTTTGCATAAAAAAACGTATGGACGTATCGCACACAAAACAACCTCAGAACGCTGTACTATCAACATTTTGAGGTTTATGTGTGCCCAAATTAGCATTTAGGAATGTTTATTAGATTTGTTTTGTATATAGTAAAAACTTTATTCAACTAAAACGCTTATGTATTTAAATAGGCTTTGGTAGATTATAAATAATCTACTCAATTATTATTAGCATTCGCTTCCTTTACAATTTGCTTTAAGTATCCTTTTGGAATAGATCTAGTCATTAAGATATTATTCGTAACTGATTGTCCATCAATCATTGTAATTTCAAGTAAAAGTTTATCCTTCGAACTAAGTTTGTATGGTTCGTGGATAAGAATATCTACTGAACTTCCTTGTGTAAGTGTGAGTGGAAAATCAACTTCCTAATTATTCTGCTCGAATGATATCGTAGCTACACTATCATAATGACCGATTGAATCAATCGTTTCATCTTTAGAGGATGTATACGTATAGCGAAGCAAATCATCATTCTTTATTACGTCTATTGCCTCACCTTCCATTAGTAGAACAAGTGTTGTTTCAATTGGATAATAGTTTTCAAATGAAATTTCAACAGGTAATGTACGCCCTTCTAATGAAAGAAAGTAGGAGAGCAGTTCGTCTGTTAGTTCAACTACATCTTCTCGTAGCTCATAGCCATTTTATACTGCTAATACTTCTGTAAAATTAGTTTCCCGATCCCAATTACCACTGTTTCGTGGAGGGTAAAATCCTTTTGTATTATGTGCAATTTCCATTAAATACGTATCGTTATTTTGTTCAACTATGTATGAAACGGCTAATGTTTTACTTACTTCGTCAAGTTGAACGGACATCACAATAGGTTCTTCAACGTGTGCTTTAGGACAAAACCAATATACACCAATTGCGCCTATCACTACTAAAATAATTATGGATTTCTTCATCAATTATAGTACCCCCAATAATATAACACACCATAATTAACCTATTTTACCACAATTGTGATGCAGGGAGTTTTCAAAGAGTTGTTTTTGGCACGCTACCAGACTTCTGGTTAATTCAAACCTAGTTAAGCATTACCCAGAAGAAATTTTTGAGAACGGTATTCAGTGCAGGGATATGGTTCGTTTATCTCGAGATTTATAGGTTGAAAAAGGGGGAATATTGTTCAACTTGACTTTACACATGATAATTATGGTGAGATTTTCGTAAGTATCCATGTGTTAATTATGCAGATAATACTTCTGCGCAAGGTACCGAAACATTTTTCGCTAAAACACTAGGTGATATGCATCAGGAAGACATTGATCTTGCGACGTTTGTAAACAATCAAATTGTTAAAAACGTAAATATGAATGATTCTAGTTGAGCTAGGCTTCCTATCAAATAGTAAAGATCGAGCTAAACTGACAGATAATCAATATATTGAGCTATTTGCTGAATCTATCTACAAAGGAATTTTGGAATATTACTCAAAACAATAGTAAAAAGGGCTACACGGTTCATTAAAGTGTACCCTTTGTAAAGGACATTTTGAAAAAAGCTTGGCAACCTTTTGGAGCTGCTGTCTGTATTTTGCAGGCGGCAGCTTTTTCAAGTTCTATTGCCCTCGATAATGGTTGTAATACATCATATAACTTTTCACTTCTTTTACTTCTTCTAATGTTTCGCACGCTTTCATATTGGTTTCATCTTTAAAATGACCGAAGAGGGATTCTTGAGGGGCGTTTTTCATAGTTCTTAAATAATCTAATTAAGCTAACGGTGCAGGTTAATTGAAGAAGAAGGAGTAGAAGGTTACTTTAAACAAAGATACCAAAGTGAAACTATAAATTTCAAAACTATATTGAATGAATATCTGAAAGAAAATGTTCAGTAAGGTGGGGGCATTCTGATGTGAGAAATTAATAAAGGGTCACCAGCCTGGGAGGGCGACCCTTACATCGGAAATGTTAATACCCTGTATTTAAGAAAGTAGCGCCGACAATAATTAGAAGTATAAATAGAACAACAATTAAGGCAAATGCAGAACCATTACCATAACCGCCGCCGGAATAGCCGCAGTTACCAATGCCACCAACATTTCCGCCATAGTATCCCATAAAAAACACCTCCTTTCTACAATATATAATATGTTGGTTGCGGAGAAGGAGTATGGTTGTTAAACCATTGAGCTATAGGCTTTTAAAAATATATTTTCGTGAGATAAAACCATTAAAAAAAGGCCACTTGGGATGGAGTGACCCTTAGTAAAAAGAATAGGAGGTGTAAGGCTAAATTAGCTTTACCTTACTATTATTATGATGTGATAGCTATATTTGTATAGTGAATTGCCTGTGAAATTAGGTGTGATTGGAAGAATTGTCGATGATATAAAAAAGACACCGAAATGTCTTATGTATTTTCAAATTAAGCTTATGGACAACTTTGAATTTGTAGGGTTAATCATAATAGTTAAATTCAAAACCGTCTTCTGGTTCGCCAACTTCATATCCCAATAATTTTGTAGCTCTATTCTTAAATAATGTAATCCATTCATTCCATTCTTCTGATGGTAATTTAGCATAGAATTGTAATCCACTTGATTCAATACTTACTTCTATCAATTTACCATGTGAACCATACCACTGTGGACAGCCGTTTACAAAGTTGTTCCAGTTAGGCATTTCTCTATATAAACGCTCCAACTTATCCCAAACTTCTTGTGGGGCAGAATAATGAATATTCAAATTAATATTGTATATTTCCATATGTCCTCCTTTTAATATTTAGATTTATAAGTTGTTAATTCTTGATTTTATTCGCTAATTCAACCAAAAGTCGAACTTCTGAATCTTTGATAAGCTCATACACTGAATTTGAATATCCCATATCTACTAATATCCTTGTAGTAAGATGAGCAATACTATTTTTATCTGTGTATTTAGAAAATAATATCTAACGCTTTTTTAACACTTTCAAAAAAATCATCGAAGCTTATGCCTCTCAAAATTTACCTTCAATTAAATTTAGATTATCACAAGAGGATAAAGAGAAGATGTTTAAAATGAGAAGGACTGTATGCTATTAAGAGTGCAAGGTTATTATTTTTTATTAGATTTACCAATAAATGTAGTAATTGAGAAAGCTATTCCTTCATACTTAAAAGCTTATACCATTTACATAGATAGCTATCCAGAATTAGAGAGTGATTCAAAATTTAACAATTTATTTAATTGGTGTATAGGAATGGCTTAACATAATAGGAAGAAACGGTTTAGATCAAAAAATAATCTTGCCGCTTCTTTTTATATGACTGAAGTGGTTATTCCTTAAAAAATGTACAAAGTTACACTTAAATGTTAAGAGTGATGCTGTCTCCGTTTATGAGATTATACACGGAATTGAGCTGCCAATTCCCTTAACTCCTCTGCCAAGTTTGCAAGTGCATAAGCAGATGATGAAATTTCCTCCATTGATGCCGTTTGTTCTTCGGTCGTAGCAGAAATACTTTCTGTGCCTGCTGCGTTAGATTTAGTTATGGAGTGGATCGAATTCACACTACCGACAATTTCTTCGGTGCCTGCTGAAAGGTTGTTATTGTTAAGGGTAAATGGTATGCGGGAGAGGATAATTAAGGTAGATTGACACGTTGGATAATGAAGTAAATTGCAAATAAGTGAGGAATAAGAAGAGCGAATGGAATGAATATAGTTCCATTCGCTTTTTTGGTTTGTGTGATATGAAATAACCGTGTCTAACTTTTAGGGGTCACTTCAACAGTTACTTGTTTTTCTTTATCCTAAAAGGATGACACTTTATTCTTAAATCTAAAGGAAAAGGAATCAAGGCAAGTGAAAAAAATCTCGTCCATTTATTTACTATCTTTCTTCCCTAAATTTCAAGAACAAAATGTTTTTCTTTTTAAAAGTATGAATAATTCAGGATGAAAATGAAGACAAATAAAATAACACGATTGAATTGTTAAAAGTAGTTGTAATTGCTTCAAAAGAAAGTGCAGTACTACATGCAGGTAGAATGGTAGTAAATGTTAAATATTCTGGAAGAGTTTGTACGAAGAATGATTGGCTGGATATAACAAATAATAAATCTCTTACTTAAAATGATGTTTTTATAATACCAGATACTAACTAAACAACTCTAGGTTCACTCCCCGAGAAACAAAAAAAGCGCACAACTCGTTAATGAGCCAATGCGCCTTTTTGTATTTATGTATTTCAATAAATACTAAATGCCCCACCTAGTAGCACATTTTGAACTATCTTTCACGTGCTACATAACACTTACCATCCATCATTTTATCGCATTTTACCTTTGTTTCGTATATTCTATCATCCCATCCTCTTTCTTGTACTATTACATACTTGTCATTTGCCCCGCTATTTACAAATACAAAATGTTCAGCGTTCGGATATAAGTCCTTAACATAAACATACTCAGTCCATGCATTCGCTGATACTGCAGGAATTAGTATAGCCCCTGATAAAGCCAGTGATCCTACCATTTTTGAAATTTTTGATTTAAACATAATTAACTCTCCCTTTACATTTGTTTTTTCTATTAATAAGTTGCATTTAATAGAATAATACAACCATAACACAACAAAAATGAAAATGTTGTCGAAAATTGTAGTTGTTTGAAAAAATTACAAATATTACCCATTTCACCACGCTTTTTTACTTAGTACCACCAACCATGATCACCAAGCCACTTCTAGAATGTCCTAAAAAGAAATGAACAAAATCCGTTATTTTTGATTAATAATTTTTTAAGAGTTAGAAATACATATAGATCTATGATCTTTATGAAGGTTAATAGATGGTAGTCTATCGGTAGAGATTTATGCGCAAAATAACTATACAACACGTGATATAGACACTGTATCTTCTTCAAGTATTAGACTCTGCGAAGACTTAAAAGGTATGGGGTTTGATAAATCTTCACGTGTTTTTATATTGGAGGAGTTGGAGCTAGTCATAATGCTATGCGTAGTTCATCCATGGATTCTACGCAAATGAGTTAGTGGTCTTCAGTATTGTAGTCTTTCCCGGTACGGGTGTTCTAAATCCTGTGAGACACGCAACGCTCACGCCGGGGAGTCGTTCGAGCACGTCGACGTCACAAAAAGCCTATAAAATCAAAATTATGAACAATGCATTCTTCAACTCCTGTAACGTTCACATTATTGCTCAAGTTGAGACACTGTGACGCGGGGGTATTCTGGACGAAAGTTCTCATAATCTGGCCTATGGATCGACCGAAAGGGGTGAAGTAGAAATGACAAAAGTGAAGGTGTCGATCGTTCACGATAAAAGTGGTCGTATCGTTTCGATAGCGCAGCCATTAGAGGATGCGAAAGTGAGAGTTCAAAGCGGAGACGAACAATCAGTTTTCGAAACGGAAGTTGAAAAAAACAGTATTCTCGAGTTAGTCAGTGGCAGCCAAATAGTAGATGTAGAAAAAATATATTGTCTAATAAAGGAAATCTAACTGTTATATTAATATCAATAAGTGAATTGCTTATTCCGGAAAAAGGAGCGTTTGCAGAATAAGGCTTATTAAAATGATCAAGCTTTTTTACAAAAAATTTCATACTAATCTAAAAGAGTAACTCCATTTTGAACAATCTTTTTCGAAATGGAGTTTTTGAAGTTGCTGTAGATAAGAATTGAGGGGCATTTTGGGTAGAACGACGGATAGAAAAGGAGAAGCGACGGAAAGCTCGGGTAGAACGACGGATAGAAAAGGAGAAGCGACGGAATGGCCGGGCAGAACGACGGATGAAAAAGAAGGCGACGGAAATTCCGGGTAGAACGGCGGGTAGAAAAGGAGAAGCGACGGAAGGCCCGAGCAGAACGACGGATGGGAAAGAAGGCGACAGAAAGTCCGGGTAGAACGACGGAAAGAAGAGGCAAAGCGACGGAAGGTCCGAGCCGACCGACGGATGGGAAAGAAGGCGACGGAAAGCCTGGGCAGACCGACAGAAGGAAAAGGAGAAGCGACGAATAGTCAGCCCAGACCGACGGATACAAAAGAAGGTGACGGAAAGCTCATCCTGACCGAAGGATAAAAAACGAGAAGTGACGGATAACCAAATCTATGGTAATTATAAAGAAAGTATAAAGTTCAGAAAAATTGTCTTTTTACATAGTAAGGTTAGTACAGGAGGAAAACAGATGAAAGAAAAGCTATTACTGATTGAGGATGATACGGCGATTGGACGTATTGTGAAGGATACGCTTGAGCAAGAAGGTTACCAAATTACTTGGGCAACAACAGGACTTGAAGGGCTAGCTGATTTTCAAGCCGATACGTTCGATTTAGTGTTAGTCGACTGGATGTTGCCTGAGATGGATGGTCTTACGGTTTGCCAAAATATCCGTTGGGAAAGTGATGTACCTATTATAATGATGAGCGCGCGTAAGGAGGAGGAAGATAAGGTTGAGGGCTTGCAGGGTGCTGACGATTATATAGCGAAACCGTTTAGCTTAGAGGAGTTAAAGGCACGTGTAGCCTCACACTTACGTCGCTGGAAACGTTATACGAAAAAAGAGATAGCAGATGATGTTACGTCCTTTGCACACGGCTTAAAAATTGATTGGCAAAAGGAAACAGCGCGCCTTGATGATCAAGAGCTTGCCTTAACACAGAAGGAATTTGCTCTGTTAAAACTACTTGCGAAAAATCCAAGCCAAACCTTTTCAAAAAAAGAGCTCTATCAGCATATTTGGCAACAGGCGAGCGTAGATGAAACACATACAGTCACAGTACATATAAAGGCGCTACGAGAAAAGCTAAAAGACCCAGTAAAATCACCGTATTATATACAAACAGTATGGGGCAAGGGGTACCGCTTTATCGGTGAACTTTTATGAAGATTAAAACATGGTTACTCATCACTTTCTTCATCGTGATGGTTTTACCGATAACAGGTGCTTATAGCCTTTATGTGTGGATCAATGCCTATTACCAAGATAAAAACGTTGGTGAATATTTTGAAAAATTAACAGAGCTCAATCAGGTAAAATCTGTTCTCGAAAATCCTATGTATTATAAAAAAAATGCGGATATAAAGGATATTGAAGCACTAACGAATGAGCATCTTGCAATTACTCTTTACTCGAAATCAGACTTGATTTTGTATTCCTCAAATCCATTGAAACAGGTGTTTGATTCTAAAGATAGAATATTTAAAGGTTTATATGAGCTAAAGCAAAATTACAATGCTTTTACTTATAAAGAACCTGTTTATCAAGATGGAGAATTGCTTGGGGTTTATGAGATTCAATTAGTTAGGACGGATTGGGTAAAAGGTGTAGAAAGTCGTTCTTGGCTTGTAATAGCTAGCTCTATATTTTTATTTCTCCTTATTTATTTTGCAGTAATGATGCTGCTTAACCGTAAATTAAATCGCCCGTTACATGAACTGATGCGGCAAATGCGTACTTTTGCAAAGGGGGAGCATGTGGAATCAAATTTAGTGGTAAGAAAAGATGAAATTGGGGAACTTGCTCAAACCTTTCTTGCCATGCAGGACGAAATTGAAACAGCGCGTGCTCACTTGAAAACTGAACAACAGCAAAAGGAGCTAATGATTGCAAGTATTTCCCATGATTTGAAAACACCTCTTACAGCTATTCAAGCATATGCTGAATCTTTACAAAGCAAGGCGTTATCAGAAGAACAGCAAGACGAGTACCGACAGATAATTTTAACAAAGTCTGAAACGATGAAGCATATGTTAGAGGATTTACTAATGTACACTTTACTGCAATCGACAAGCTATCATTTAGAACTTGTTGCAGTTGATGGGGCAGAGTTTTTTGAAATGGCACTGTCTGATTACGAGCAGCTGTGCAAAGATCAAGGATTTATGCTTGAAGTTACTTGTGACATAGAGGGTATGTATGCAGTGCATCCGAAGCAGCTTCAACGGGTGATCGACAATTTAATGAGTAATGCTTGGCGCTATGGAGCAGTAGGTACAACGATAGGCTTAGCAGCCGTGAATGCTGGACAATGCCCTATAGAGAGCTTTGATTTTGTATCGCCTGCACTGAATAAGCAGAATGGTATGTATATCATTGTACAAAATAGCGGGCAAGGTGTAAAAAAAGAGGATATCGAGAAGTTATTCGAGCCCATGTACCAAGCAGATTCAGCACGAACTAAGGCTGGGGAGCGCGGCACTGGACTAGGATTAAATATAGCAAAACAAATAATAGAAAAACATGGTGGGACAGTAGAGCTTATATCAAAAGAAAACTATGGGACAGCTGTACTTTGCTGGTTACCATCATTTAAAGGAGAGAATTCATGATGAATTGGAAAAAATCATTACGTGCAGCAGGTTTAGTTGCTGCCCTAACATTTAGCTTAGTAGGTTGTAATACAGAGGGATCATATTCACCACAGGAAATTATTGATCATGCATTACAGGAAACGAAAGAACCACTTACGTATTACGGTGAATACACAATGGATATAGGCGAGGCTGGTGAAAAAGCTCAAGTCAAAGAGTGGATTAAAGATGGTAAACGACGTATTGAGTCGACAACTGAAAATGGTGAGCATAGCATCGCAGTCAACGATGGCTCACAGATTATGATGTATGATGTTGTTAAAAACACTGTTCATAAATTAGATATTAGCAACGGTGGGTTAGATGAAATCCCATCACAAAGAGACCAGTTAGAATTACTATTTAACGCAGTAAAGGATACGCATGATGTGAAAATTGCAGGAGAGGAGAAGATTGCTGGAAGAGATACGTATAAAGTTGTCGCGAAAGCTAAAAAAGATGATACTTTAATAGGTGATATAGAAGTATGGGTTGATAAAAAAACATGGGTAACGTTAAAAACAATAACGAATAGTGCTGGAAGTAAAATGACATCAGAGTATACGAAAATGGATGAAAATGCAAAAATTGATGATGCACAATTTACACTTGATATTCCAAAGGATGCAACGGTAGAAGAAATAAATGTACCTGAACCTGAATCAGTGACACTGGATACAGTGAAAGAACAGCTTG
The DNA here is from genome assembly GCF_044763105.1 of Lysinibacillus sp. NPDC096212. Classification (NCBI taxonomy): domain Bacteria; kingdom Bacillati; phylum Bacillota; class Bacilli; order Caryophanales; family Bacillaceae; genus Lysinibacillus; species Lysinibacillus sp. NPDC096212. The sequence goes on from NZ_JBIWFQ010000004.1 coordinate 263,999, forward strand.
GCGAATTTTTAATGGTGCCAGAAGTAAATGGACTAACTTTGGAGGATATTTCATTAGATAAAGGGATAGAAGATCATTCAGCATATACCTTTAGTTATGCGAAGAATGGTCAGCAAAATATTTCAGTAACAGTTGTTAAAGCAACTAGCAATGCTAAGAAGGAAGAGCCTATTAAAGGTCAAAAAGAAATGGATATCCGAGGTCAAAAAGGTACTGTAATGGATGAGAAAAACTTCCGTTATATTAGCTGGCAGGAAAACGGCTATCAATATAGCATTTTTCTTGCAAAACCTAAGCTTACTATCGAAGACCTTGTAGCCTATGCAAAACAAATGACCATCGTTAAGTGAGGTGAATTGCAATGAAAAGAAATGAATTTATCAAATGTCTTACATTGTTTTTATTTAGCACAGTTTTTTTATACGGTATAGGTGAAACATATGGCGTTTCATGGCTACAATTTCATTTCTTAGGACAATATAATGATGAAGGTTTTTATTTCAGTTTAAGTTCTTTAACCCCTATACTTGGAGGCTTACTAATTGTTGCGTTATATGAAACGAAGATTAAGAGACTTATTTAATATGATGAGAAAAATCCACTTTAAAAGAGTGGATTTTTTTTGTATTGATTTATCTTCCAGTATGAATGCTATAATATGTAAAAACTTTTAGGGGGAGCTATGAATGGAGCGGGAGATTGTAGAAACAAAATATTTTACTTTGCATACTTTATGTGACGGTGTGTTTGCTGCTATTGCTAAACCAGGTCAAGGTGCTTGGAGTAATGCAGGAATAATTGATTTAGGTGACGGACTTCTAGTTTTTGATTCGCTAAGTACTCCTTCAGCGGGGGAAGAGTTAAGGCGCCAAGCCGAAAGTTTAACGGGTAAGAAAGTAAAGTATTTGATTAATAGTCACTATCACGGAGATCACGTTTTTGGGAATCGAGTATTTTCAGATACAACGATTATTTCTACATATGTAACTGAGAAATTGTGCAAAGAAAAAAATAAGATTGAAGATTATGAGAAGGAAAAGCAGGACATGAATCAATACCTCCTTCAACTGGAAAATCAAATCGGCTCAACAAAGGACACCATTATAAAAGCGAGTTTAATAAACCAATATCAAGAAATGTCGAAGGTGTTGGTTGATTTATCCCAATTACAAATTGTGTTACCATCCTTGTTGTTTGAAGAGAAATTAACCATCACCGGTTCCGAAAGAACTGTGGAATTATACTGTTTAGGCGGAGGACATTCACCGAGTGACACATTTATGTACCTGCCTAACGAAAAAATAGCTTTTATGGGTGATTTAGCGACTGAAGATTTACATGTTCCAATCTATAATCCTGAAGAATTTTTGACTATATTAAAGCGAGCTAAACAAATCGATATAAATATAATTGTACCTGGCCATGGTAATGTTGCTGATATGACTTTATGCGATACATTAATTGACTATTTATCATTCATGATTCAACGCGCAAAAGAGGCTCTTCAACGAAAGTTGCCACTGGAAGATTTTATTTCTGAATTTGATTTACCTAAAAAGTATAGGGAATGGAAGGGAGTAAACGGTATTAAAGGTAACCTTACAACGATATACAAGTATCTTCAAAAGAGTTAAAAAATCCACTTATAAAAACGTGGATTTTTTAGCGTTGATGAAATACGGACAATAAAATCTCATTAATGATAATTAGTATGGCAAATATAATCGCTAATTGTTTTCGTCCTGTAGCATACAGAGCTATGACGGCTAAAGAGAATATCACAAATTCAAACAAAAAATGCGAAATCCCATTCAATGGAAATGTTGCTTTGGGTGAACCGAACAAACTCCAACTAACTACGAACAAAGCCGGTGCTCCAATGCCAAGTAAAAGCTTGAAGAACATGCCTTTCCCAGTTTGTATACCCCAATATCCAAAAGCCATTAACACGCAAATTTCTAATAGAAAGCGAAGTACTAAATTCAATACCATAGTATCCCTCCGAAAAATTGGTTTTGAAAGGGTGTACATAATCGCTAATAAAGTGAACCGAACTGCTGATAAAAACACTCATCGCTGATAAAAGCGGAAAAATCGCTGATAGAACCACGAACATCGCTGATAAAAGCGGAAGAATCGCTGATAGAACCACGAACATCGCTGATAAAAGCGGAAGAATCGCTGATAGAACCACGAACATCGCTGATAAAACCACAAAAACCGCTGATATAACATCAAACATCGCTGATAAAACCATCCAACCCATCGATACAAATCACAACTTCTAACTTAAGCTATTTGTTGTAAATGAGTTTTAGTAAAGGCATCATCATATTTTAAACCATAGCCTAGCGTACGATCTAAAAATATATGAGCAAGCCAAATTATAGAGGCCATTAGTAGCGGGGGCGATACTGTGGCAAAGCCTATAATCAAGAGAATGGCTGGCACGACTAAACTATGGCCAATATTGTAAAATAACGCGCCAATTTTAGTGTTTACTATGTAGCCTAACATCGTTATATCCGGTAGTAATAAAAACAATATAAAATAAAGGAACGAAAATTCAAAATACTTGTAGAAAAATATACTTACTAAAAATGCTATTAAATATTCCAATGAGATAATTTTACGTAGTTTCATGATGACCACTTCCTTCTTGTAATTTATTATACATATCCTCGATAAGTGAGCCGATGACCAACTTATTTTCTGCGTATTTTCCATCAGCCATTAATGTTTGAGTGAGCTGTAAGGATTGTAGAGCCTGCTGATAAAAAAATAACTGCTTTTCAATGTGGGCGATCTTTGTTGAGAATAACTGTACTGTTTGTTGATTGCAGGCATTTGAAGTTGGCTTTTGCTCTAGTGTTAGAAGCTGTTTGATTTCTTGTAATGTAAAGCCGAGCTGTCTTAATACTAAAATAAATTTTATTGTATGTTCACAAGTGATATCATACACTCGATAACCATTGTCCCGTTTAGTTGGGTGTAGTAATCCTTCTTTTTCATAGTAACGTACGGTATCAGTAGATAAATTATACTTAGTTGCAAATTGTTTGATAAGCATGTGAGCACCTCCTAAATTTATCCTAACATTGGAGTATGCTCCAATGTCAATACGGTAATTGAAATTTTTAAAAAAATGGTGAAACGGTCGTTGAATGGCAGTCGTTTATAGTGTAAGAGGGGGAGGTGGACGGCATACTTGAAAAAATTATGGATGAACATGCAGAGCATTTATTGCGTCTCGCCTATTTTTATGTGAAAAATAGACACGCGGCAGAGGACATCGTGCAGGAGGTTTTTATCAAATTTTCACAGCATGATTATGAAGAACGTGGACAGCTACGTGCTTATTTATCAAAGTTAACGATTAATAAAAGCAAGGATTATTTAAAAAGCTGGCATTACCATTCTGCAAGTCTCTTTAAAGAAGAGACTTGTTTTTTCTGTGCTTGGAAATTATAGTTTTTGTACTGTTATAAATATTCAAAGTATAAAAAGAGTCATTTTTATAGGGTTATGTATTATCTTTTTGGGAGAAATGGATCACTGTATGGTATTTTAAGGTTAAAATTACTCATTAATTTGAAAATAAATGAGTCTGAGGAATTGTAATATTATGCACATAAAGATAGTATTAAAGAAGTAGGGGTTAATATAAGGAGGGGCGGTATGAACACACAGGAGTTTGACGAACTATGGATTACACTAAATGAATTGTATGATGCGAATCGCTTTATAGAATATATAGAATTAAGTAGTGCCGCAATTGAAAGTGCTATTGAACTTGGTATGTATAAAAAAGCAATCCTGTTATTGCGTTATAGCTGTGCAAGCTATTTCCAAACAGGTGATTTGCAAGTTTCCATTAGTGTGCTTGAGCAGTATCGCGAATTAACCTTTCAATATGGCGATGATATTGATTTAATCCACCATTATATTTTAGCAGCCATTTATTGGGGAACGTTTGGCCATATAAAGAAGTCTAAAGAGTTTATGATTAAAGGACTAAAGATTGCTGAGCGTATTCAACATATAGATAGTATAGGGAAAATTTATAATAATTTGAGCGACTTGGAAAACTCTTTAGGGAACTATCAAAAAGCGAAGGATTTTGCATTAAAGAGCTTATACTATGCTAATTATTTCGAGAAAAAACATGAAAATCCATATTCAGGGATTATGTATTCAAAAATAAACTTAGCTGTTGCACAAATTTCCCTGGAGGAATTTGATGAAGCAGGGGAATTATTGAAAGAGCTGTTATTGACGGTTCAGAAACCACCTTATTCAAAGCTACAATTAGAAGTTATAAATGCCTATGCTTTACTTTGTGAAAAACAGGGACGCATTGGCGAGGCTATTGATTTGTACCAAAAGTCGAAGCACTATGCCTTACAAAATAATGATTTAGCTATGCTTCAAACAATCTACAATTCTTTGGTGAAGCTAATAGAAAAGCAAGGTAATAAACTTGTATTGTGCTCGATACAAAAGGAATATATTGACATTTTATTAGAAATTCAAAGGGAAAATTATACTCATTTATTATTTGAGATGGAGTACAATGACCAGAAAAAACATTTTGAAAAAACCTCTTACATTGATCCATTAACGAATATTTATAATCGACGCTATTTTGATCAGAATGCAGAGAAAATGCTGGAGAAAGCTTCAGTAGAAAATCAGCAATTAGCATTAATGATGATTGATTTAGATCATTTTAAAGAAATCAATGATGCAAATGGTCATTTATTTGGTGATGATGCTTTAACGATTACTGCAACAACATTAAAGGACTATTTTCAAGCATTTGAGTCGATCGTTGCTCGTTTTGGCGGGGACGAGTTTATTGTACTTTGCAAATTACAGGAAGGTGAATCTATTCAAACGATGACGGAAAATCTCAATCAAACATTAAATTCTCTGTCCTTAATAATTAATGATGAGACCGTTCAGTTGGAATTTAGTATTGGTGTAAGTACAAATAAACAAGGCCGAATTACCGCTGTCGAAGAGCTGATCCATAATGCGGACACAGCACTGTATACGTCCAAGCGCAATGGCCGTAACCAAATCACGTTCTTTAATAAATATAGTGATGTGGGAAATAAACAGGTCAGATGACTGGCGGATTTTAAAATGTAAACGTTTTATTCAGCGAAATATTTTTAACTTCTTTCAGCGGGTTCCAAACATCCGCTGAGGCATAATGGATTCAATCATAAAGGATCTGCTTCATTTCAACGAATAGTCGTTGGAGTTTGGCAGATTTTTTTCTTTTTAAAAATTTTTGAAAAAATGAATCGGAAATGAAGTGGCATCCGTCAGTAGTTTAGAAAGAAGGTGGGACAACAAATGGATATCGAAAAAATTATTGCAGAGCACGGTGACTATTTACTCAAGGTTGCTTATTTATATGTGAAAAATGAAGCAACAGCTGAAGACATTGTGCAGGATGTGTTTATCGCCTTTTATCAAAAGCAGGAGCAATTTCGTCAAGAATCATCATTACGTACATATTTAGTGAAAATGACGGTCAATCGAAGCCATGATTATTTGCGTAGCTGGAAAAGTAAACGACTGACACTCTTTGAAAAAATAACAGGGCGTCCGACAGCAGTCACGCCTGAAAAAGAATTTCTTGCTAAGTCTACAAAACGAGAACTAGTGGGAGCTTTGTTTACATTATCTGTGGCATATAGGGAAGTACTGATTCTCTATTATTTTGAGGATATGACAACAGTGGAAATTGCAAAGCTCGTATGTTGTCCAGAAGCAACAATACGTACAAGATTACAGCGTGCGAGAAAGCAACTTGCAACAACAATCGGTGATTATGATTGGGAGGTGTTACGCCATGAATCAATTTAAAGAAGATGTACTAAATGAACTTCGGGATGTAAAACTTACAGATGAAAAAAAACAAGCAATTGCCCAAAAAGCTCGTAGTAAAACTAAACAAAAAAGAAGTAGTCCATGGCAATATCGTTTGGTACTAGCAACGTTTACGCTTTTTGTCATTGGTTTTAGTTATTTATTATCACATAATAAAAATTCAGGGAGTCATCAGGCAGCTAGCTTACAGCAAGAAGCGGATACATGGAGTATATGGACATTTTTACAGAATGATTTCGTAAAAGGTATATTGTTTTTTAGTTTTTTTGTAGGTATTACTTTTATTATTAAACGTGTGCTAATCAAGAAAGGATATGGCCTACCGGTGTGCATTGAGTGTGGGGAAACTTGGTCAGAGAAGCAAGCTCGAAAAATGTACCGAAAAAATGGACAACTCGAATGCCCTTATTGTGGGAAAAAACAATATCGCACAAAGAAATCTATGCAAATGGGTGGCATTTTAGCATTTCCGGTTCCTTTAATGTCTTTTATGCATTATATTTTTAATAATTTTACGATTGGGATTATTTTCTTTATAGTTGCATTACTTATTTATTATCGTCAATTAGCACCATATGTCTTTGATTTACAAGAAGATGATCCTACCAACGATCCGCTTTGGTAATTTGTGAAGAGAAATTGCTAGTTTACTATAGCAATTTCTTTTTTTATAGCAATTTTTCAAAATAGATTGACAACAGTTTTTATTTGCTTTATCTTTGTGTTAACTTATTTGCAGCATGAGTTAACGTACAAAGGGAGGCCATTTAGTTTGAAAAAGAGTAGTACATATAATTATGTGTTAGCGGCATTTGGTGCAGCGATTATTGCTGTTCTTGCACAAGTAACGATTCCGCTACCACTTATTCCAATTACAGGTCAAACATTAGCAGTAGGCTTAGTCGTAACAATTTTAGGGACAAGAGTTGGTACGTTATCAGTACTGCTTTATATTTTACTTGGTGCAGCAAGTCTTCCGGTATTTAGCGGTTTTTCAGGGGGATTGGGTATTTTAGTTGGTCCTACAGGTGGCTATATTGTTGGATTCCTTGTGACGGCCATTATAATGGGCTTATACTTAGATAAATTTGGGCTTACAATGTTCCACGCAATTGTTGCGAACATCATTGGGATGGTTGTGACATTGGCGTTTGGAACGACTTGGTTAAAAATTGTCGGAGATTTAACTTGGACAGCAGCATTTATGGGTGGTGTAGTACCATTTATCGTTGTAGGTATTGTGAAAGCTGTTCTGGCAGCATGGTTTGGCGTAATTGTTCGTCGTCGCTTAGAGCGAGCACATTTAATTTCTTTCAGCGGGTTCCAAACACCCGCTGAACAGAGGAACTCAGTCAAAGAACGCCACGTCCTGTGGCAATTTATCTGTGGGAAAGCAAAGCGACAGCAACAACACACAACTGAGTGACCAACATCACGTTGGCCCAAAGCGTCCGGCGGATGTCACGGAATTATGCCGAGGCATAATTGATTAGAAGCAATTGCATAGGAGGAATTGTTTTGGCAACGTTATGGACAGGTGGAAAAATTTACACGATGGCGCAAGTTGGCGAAACAGTTGAAGCAGTCCTTGTAGAAGAAGGAAAAATTGTGGCGACAGGCTCAGTAGATAGCTTGTCGCCACATGCTACTTCTATACGACATTTACAAGGGAATGTGATGTATCCAGGTTTTGTCGATAGTCATTTACATATCATTGGCTACGGGGAGAAATTAAAGCATATTGATGTCTCGAACGTCAGAAGTAAGGACGAGCTACTGGCAATTATTCGTGAACGGATGACAAAGGTTCCTGCTGATGAATGGGTAATTGCGATAGGGCTTAATGAGACACAATTTGAAGTTCCTATTTTCCCAACATTAGCCGAGCTCGATGCACTTGGTGAAGCACATTTAATCATTAAGCGTAGCTGCCATCATTTAATTTTGGCTAATTCCAAGGCACTGGCATTTGCGGGAATAACAAATGACACACCATCTCCAGAAGGAGGGGTCATTGATAAGGTGGATGGACAGCTAACAGGAGTCTTAAAGGATGCGGCATTGTATATGATTGTCAACCATATGCCTCATATTACGCCCGAGTATATTGAGGACGCTCTTGAAAAGGCGGTAACATCCTTGCAATCATTTGGTTTAGTAGGTGGTCATTCTGAGGATTTAAGCTATTACGGGCCACCGCTTCAACCGATACATGCTTTTCGGAAAATCGTCGAGGCAAAGCAAGCGTTTAAAGTTCATTTATTACAACACCACACGGTATTTGAGGAAGTTGCCAAGATGGAAGAAGCATCTTCTCCGTATTTAGAGTTTGGTGCCATGAAGATTTTTGTCGATGGTGCCTTTGGAGGACGTACTGCAGCTCTTCGTGAACCGTACTGTGATGAACCAGGCAATAGCGGTATGCTCGTACATTCAACTGAACAATTAGAGGAATATGTTCAATTGGCACGTCAACATGAACAAACAGTGGCAGTGCATGCCATTGGAGATTTAGCCATTGAAACAATTTTAAAAGTATTTGCCGCCCATCCTCCTCGCGAAGGTCAATTAGATCGTGTTATTCATTGTAGCTTGGTCGATGAAGGTATTTTAGAAAAACTCGCTGGATTGCCTGTCGCAGTGGATATGCAGCCTCAATTCGTGCAGGGAGAGTATGAGGCAGAACTAGCTAGGCTAGGAGAGGAACGAGCAAAAGGATTACACCCGTTAAAATCGCTATTAAATCGTGGATTAGTTGTTGCAGGTGGCAGTGATGCCCCGATTGAAGTACCAAATCCTTTATTTGGTATATATGCTGCGGTAACAAGACGGAATTTCGGGGAATCCCATAACGGCTACGGTCCAGAAGAGAAGATTTCACGCTTTGAGGCAGTACGACTATATACTGTTGGAGCTGCACAAATAATAGCGCAAGATCATGTTAGAGGTAAAATTGAAAAGGGCTATACAGCAGACTTCACAGTTTTGGAAGAAGATATTTTTACAATAGCTATCGAAAACATTCCACAAGTAAAAGTCGCCTATACGGTTGTTGATGGGCGTATCATTTATGAAAAAACCGCCCAGTCATAACGGAAATCAACCACACATTTTGCGAAATTAAAAATATCCACCTTAATTCATTGACATAATATTTTTATAAGAACATGAAAAACGCTGCAAAGAATAAACTTTACAGCGTTTTTTCATTTTTTAGGAGCTAGCGTCTTTCTGATAAATTTTTCACTTGATGCTCGAGTATTGTCACTCGTGTTGTTAAATCATCTACTTTTTGCTGAAGTGTTTCTTGGGGAGGCAAAGGAGCAGTCGATTTCATTTTTTTAATCGTATTAATCATCACGAAAAATATCGCTAGGAAAATGACAAAAAGTACGGTTGTACTAATAATATCACCAAGATTAAACATTGTTTGTCTCATCATTATTAGCCCCCTTATTTTGTATTGATTGTATTATTTACTGGGTTACATACAAAAAAGTTTCAAGAAAATATTTATAGACACTAAAAATACAGAAATCTTATCATTTTTCCTTGCATATTATATGGAACAAATTGTATTCCAAGAGCGGAAGGTAATTAGAAATAAATGGCTTTACATATCATATTGGAAGAGCTTATAAAAATCGTAAAGATGCTTAAGATAGGGGATACGATAGGTATGACTGGGGTGAGTAAATGCACAAAGAAGGACAAGTAATGCGACAAGCCTTTTACAATATTTATATGTATCGCATCGATTATATACAGGTTTTCGCGCTGATTAAGTTATTTCAGTTTTTATTAATTGTTCCTGTGATGGCTATCGTATTTAAGCTAATGCTCCGAGTAACGGACTACACACATATTACGGAGCAAAATATTCAAAGTTTTATGGCGCATCCATTTGTCATCTCAATGATCATTTTTTTGATCATGCTCATTTTGCTAGTTATTTATTATGAAATGGGCTTTCTTTTTTTAATGGCTTTTTATCAACAACGGGGAATTCGCTATCGATATCTACACATATGGCAGCAGCTCAATCGTAAGGTTATTTCTTTTTTTAGTATACAAGTCATTTTTTTATTTATTTATATTGCACTTTTATTGCCAGTAGCTTCATTTATATTTCCACTAACGTTAACACAAGCAATGTCCATTCCGCATTTTTTGACAGATGAAATAATGAGCAGTCGCTCGGGTCGTTTACTTTATGCCGTTGTGGTAATTGTTTTTGTAATAGTAGGGATACGTAGTATTTTGGCCTTGCCGATCTTTACAATCCAGCCCAAAATATCATTATTTCGTTCATTAATACACAGCTGGCGTTTTTCAAAGCAGGGCTTGTTTAAACTCCTTGGATTATTAGCTATGCTAGTTATGGTTCTTTTACTTGTGATGCTTGGAATTACACTTATAAGCACCTTGCCATTATATATATTGGAGCGTTTGATACCGAGTACAGCACTTGTCACGGCGGCGATTACTCTTGCTTTTTTAGAAATGGTTTTCGTCGTGTTATTTAGTATACTGCAAGCAATGTTTTCACAAGTAATGGTGACTTTTATCTATAATACACCTGTTTTAGGCAAGTCAAGGTTTACACCGAAATTTCGAAGAAGGCGTTATAAGCCATTGTTATTCATTGTTGTGGTTGTTTTCATCGCCTTAAGTGTGATGAATATCATTTCGTTAGAGAAAAGTGTCTATGCACCAGATACAAAAATTATTGCTCATCGTGGCTTCACGGAGGGTAATGTAGAAAATACAATCAGTGGCCTTGTCAGCGCAGCAAGTGCAGGTGCAGACTTAATCGAGGTCGATATCCAGCAAACGGTAGATGGACAATTCGTTGTATTTCATGATCGAACATTAAGAAGACTGACAGGTAAAAATGGAGTTATATCCAATATGACGCTCGGTGAATTAAAAACGTTAACGATTCATGCTAATGGTTTTAATGACAAAATTTCATCTTTAGATGATTTTATTGAAATAGCAAAAACTTTAAATGTTTCCTTACTGATTGAATTGAAAGTTCATGGTAAAGAAACGGAAGATGTATTGCCCAAGTTAGTAGATAAACTAAAAGCTTATAAGGTGCTCGATACGTATTATGTGCAATCATCAGACCCACAAATGATGTCACAGTTAAAAAAATTGGCACCGAACTTACGTGTTGGGATTGTCTACGCATTAAACATCGGGCCGATGGATGAAACGGTGGATTTTATATCACTTGAGGAAGCATGGGTAACAGATCAACTAATCTCAGAGATGAAGCAACAAAAAATTGATTTGTTTGTCTGGACATTAAATAAAGATCAGTCATTACACGAATTTATTCGGAAAAATGTCAACGGAGTCATCACCGATCTCCCAGATATGGCTTTGAAAATAAGGAAAAAACAAAATGAGCGTGAATATTTTTTACAGCGTATATTAAATCTACTGCAATTTATGTTCTAAATTAATGTGATTAAATGCAATTACCCGAGCGAATCGGGGCGAATATTCGCCCGAAGCAGTGAAATACCCGCGGAAGATGAGTGAATACTTGCGCGAAGCAAGGAAATATTCGCGGAAGGAGAGTGAATACTCGCGCGGAGCAAGGAAATACTCGCGGAAGGAGAGAGAATATTCGCCCGAAGCAGTGAAATACCCGCGGAAGATGAGTGAATACTTGCGCGAAGCAAGGAAGGAAATACTCGCGGAAGGAGGGCGAATACTCGCGCGAAGCAAGGAAATACCCGCGAACCGAACAAAATACTCATCCAAACAGCATAAGAGAAAGCCGTGATTCTTCATCGTAAAAGAATCACGGCTTTTTAGTAGTATGAAAAAAATATTGGTAATGTTGTAACCTTTTCTTTCTATAACCGACTACTACTATGAATTCGTGAAATGAAGGAGATGCTTTTTTTATGAAAATGACGAAAGTTGTACCATTTGCCATGTCAGCATTATTAATCGGGGGCGCTGTAGTAGCTCCAACTGCATCAGCGAACGAAGGAGAAGCGGTTGTGACGAACGCTACTGATAATAATGAGCAAAATCCACAAGTTCAACCTATTTTTATTAAAATAGCTGGAACAATTGAGAATGTTGAAAAACGTGAGGATTCAACATATTACACTGTGAAAGAAGAAGAAAATACAAATGTTTTTGTCGTAAATGACGATACACTAGTTTTCGATAATACTGGTAAAGAAGTTAAACTACAAAAAGGTGATAAAGTAACGGCATACACGTATGCAAATAAGCCAATGCTGATGATTTATCCACCACAATATAACCCAGAGGTAATTATTGTTGAAACAAAAGAAATGGGAACAGTTGAAGTAGACTTATTCAATAAAGAATTAGTGAATACTGATAACACGCTAAAATTAAATGTTGGTAAAGAAACGGAATTACTCAGCCTATCTGGTAAAAAGGTAAATGCAGAGGATTTAGCAGAACAACATTTACTAGTGTTCTATACAATTGCAACAATGAGTATCCCAGCACAAACACCACCTTCAAAAGTTGTCGTTTTAGATACGATTGCACAAGAGCCAGGTGAGGTTGATCCGGGTGAAGTGGATCCATCTAAAGCTGCTGTACAAGAAATTATAAATAAAGACTTTTATGAGGTCGAAGGTACTAAAATGGTACCACTGCGTTTAATTGCCGAAGAGTTAGGCTTTAAAGTAGAATCAACAGGAAATGGCGCAATTATTTCTAAAGGCGCATTATCTTATACAATTACACGTGATCAAAAAGAATATGGCTATAATAAAGCACTTCGTCATTTTGAAGTAGCACCAGCTTTATTAGAACCAACAAAAACATATGTACCAGTTGAATTTGTTGAAGAATTAATGAAATAAAATGTTGTTTACCCCCTTCATGGCATCGTGCTGTGGAGGGGGTTTTATCTTGACTCGGTAGATGCTTTAGAAAGGATGCGGCTCACCTGACGCTCTCAAGAAAGTATAAGCCGGAACGGAAATCAACCACACGCTATGGTGATGAGCTATTCATTTCTCATAATTCTCTTTAAATGGAAAGAGTATTTTTGTACAATAAGAGAATTAAAGTCAGATTCCTAAAGGAGAACTATATGAAGCAGGCATTAATTATCGTGGATATGCAGGAAGCATTCTTTTTGGATAGTGAAAACTACTTATTTGATTACGAAAAAGTATTAGAAAACATTAATATGTTAATAACTTGGGCTCGTAATAGTGAAGTTCCGATTATTTTTATCCAGCATACGGATTCAAATAAAGATGACGATTTTGCGTTTGGAAAGCCAGGCTGGGATCTATATCATGGGCTTCTACGACAACCAGAGGATAAAGTGATTCAAAAAACAACGTGGGATGCATTCTATCAAACGGAACTAGCGCAATACTTACAGGAACAACAAATTGAGCAGCTTATTTTCGCTGGTGCTCAAACAGAATTTTGTCTTGATACGACCATCCGAAATGCCTATAGTCGTGGATACCAGCATAATATTTTAGTTGAAGGTGCACATACCACACTAGATAGTCGCATATTAAATGCACAGCAAATTATAAAGCACCACGAGTCTATTTGGCACAATCGATTCGTGAACATTCAGCCAAGTACTTTTTTCAAACTAAGTAAAAGAGGTTTCAATAATGCGCATAAACAGCCAAGAATTTAATATAAATGAACTTCATTATACAATTAGATCTGCCAATATAGAAGATGCCCAAGCATTATCAGATCTGAGGCTACAACTTGATGGAGAGACGGAAAACTTCGATAGGGAACAAGGGGAAGGCTTCATCGATACGACAGGATTTGAAGAAATCATTAAGGAAGACACGGTAAGTCCAAGGAATTTGTGTTTAGTAGCAGTAGTTGATAATCGCATTGTTGGATTTTCTAGATGTGCGGGATCTCCATTAAAAAGAATTGCTCATAAAGTAGAATTTGGTGTAGGTGTTTTAAAGGAATTTTGGCGCTATGGGATAGGAAAAAATTTCTTGAAAGCATCGATAGAGTGGGCTGACACGAATGACATAAAAAAAATGGCCTTGCAAGTTGTAGAGACAAATGACAAAGCAATTTTGCTCTATAAAAAGCTTGGCTTTGAAGTTGAAGGCGTCTTAAAAAATGATAAACTCCTTTCAGATGGCAACTATTATAATACGATTGTCATGAGAAGAATTAAGGCATAATTTTAAAATAAACCCAGCTTAGCAAATAGGTTTTATTAAAAGTCAAGTTATAGGCTGAAACTATTTTAAATAGTGAATTCTTATTTAATGTCACACATTATATGTATAGAAATTAAAAGGATAGAAGAACTTAAATGAATAAGCTCTTCTATCCTCTTTTTTACCATAGATGACCCTATTTACTACAACAATTAAATCAATCTAATGTTGCAGTAATTTAAAAGGAGCTTATATCAGTTATTAATTATATATGGATATTAATGTAATATATTTGAAAACAATGCTATAATTCATATAAATATTTATGATGATACAAAACTTGTGATAAATCTACATCCCCCAGATTTGTCCGATATATGATAGGAGTTGAATTTTAATGAATAGTCCAATCTAATATTCCCCTATTAAGCCAAAATTCGAATGAAATATTGGGGGATATATAATGAAATTGAATAGAAATTTTTCTTTATTACTATTGGGTCAGTCACTCGCTAATATAGGCGATGTATTATATATAGTCAGTGTTATAAGTACAATTTTTGTATTAACAGGTTCTACATTTGCAGCATCGTTTGTGCCATTTACGATTGCTTCTTCTATGTTTATATCCAGTCTGCTGACACCTCTTTTGGTTGAGAAATTAAATCTTAAATGGTTACTTGCTGGGTCACAAATTGTAAAAACGATTTTACTCTTTATTCTAGGATTTATGTTAATTGGTTTAACAGCAGCTAATTATTATTTTATCTTTTTAATAATAGGATTGATTGCCTTTTTTGACGGTTGTGCAAATCCAATAAGACAGACATTGACTCCATACTATGTTAAACCTGAACATCTAATTCAAGCTAATGGAATTTCAGAAACTATTACGCAGGTCATAGAAGCAGGTATGTGGTTCGTAGGAAGTTCATTGCTAATTATTATGAGTTCTCAACAACTTATTTGGTTAGTTGGATGTTTATTTGTAATTGCAAGCATATTACTTTGCCTTTTAGAAAGTGTAATCTATGAAACAACCGAGTTAAAAGGGAAACTAGAAAAGATTAAAGAGGGTTGGAAAACTTTATCTAACACTCCGGTATTAAGAAGGATTGCTTGGATAGAATTTTTGGAAACAATTGCAGCAACGGTTTGGATAGCTGCTATTTTATATGTGTTTGTCAACGATGCTTTGAACGTTGATGAAAAATGGTGGGGATTTATCAATGGAGCTAACTTTTTAGGACTGATTTTAGGAAGTGCTTATTGTATTAAATTTTCTTCTTTTGTTGAAAAGAAAATAGGAACCTTTATTTTTTTCGGTTCATTCGCAAGTTTCTTATTCACAATATTATTTAGCCTAAACAGCATTCCAATCATTTCCTTACTTTTATCTCTCTGTGTAGGGCTTTTTGGACAAATTAAAAAAATTCCTCAACAAACGGTTATACAAACTAGTGTGCCAAAAGAACAGTTGTCAACTGTTTATACCTCGTTAGGTGCTATCGGAACTGGGATTTTTGGAGTTGGCTCTCTTGTTATGGGACTATTAGCAGATTTGTTAGGAATTAGAATTGTATTCGTTATTTCGGGGCTATTACTTGCGATAGTAAGTATAATTGCTCATAAAAATAAGCAATTGTTTGTTAGAAATATTATGGAACAAAAAAATTAAAGATGAAGGATTTTATTAGCTATAATGTCCTTTGTTTTTAATGACTTTGTGATAGTTTGTGAAGTAGGACCATCATTTTTGATGGTCTTTTTTATTGAGGCTGTTTTCGTAAACTTTGTTGCTTTTAAGCCAAAAAGTAATATTGTGATACTATAATGACATAAAAGGAATTAAACGGTCATTGTATAAAGGTTTGAATATAATAAATTAGGAATAACAACCAACTTTAAGGGAGATGAACCCGAATTAATAAATATAGTGTTCTTTCACTTACTACTTTATTAATCTTCGTTGTTATGTTTTTTACAATGTGGAATGGAGTGTCGTTAGGAGCATTAGGTAAACCATATATTCTTTCAATGTTTTTGTTCCCATTATTAGGAGCTTTTTTAGGATTCAAAGCAAAAAAAGGTTTATTAAAATGGCTACTAATAATACTTAACATTAGTGCAATCTGTATCATCGGGTATATTTTATTACTTGCTTACGGTATTGCCGAAAGCTAATTAAAACAAGATGGGTAGCATTTTTCGCTATCCTCTTTTTTATTCCTTACTAAGTAGCCCTTAAAGAATTGACAGTATTATAGTTCGATTTTTGTCACGCTGAAATAAGCATTTGCTCCACTCGTTTTTCAAATACTACGTTTTTCTCTAAATCAAGCCAACGGAACCAGTAAAGGACATACGATCCTTTGCAAACACGTAATGCATATTTAATTTAACGAAACTACATGGAGTTTGTGAATTGCAATGGCAAGATGAAAGACGGTCTAAATGGTGGTCTTCCATCTGATCGCTTCTAAATAGATTGGCAGATTAAGATTCTAATGACTTATCTGCAGCTAAATTAGCATTTTTAATGAAATTACAGAACACTTAAAACAGAAAATATTGTATATTTTTAGCTAAAAAGCAACTTATCGATAAAAATGCCGTTATTTACAATAACTTCGCTGAATTTTCTGACTATAATTAAAGAGAACAAATTATAAGGGGTTGATTGAATGTCAGTAAAGGTTAATCCAAACGTTGAGCTAAGCCACCCATTATCACCATTATCTGAAGTAGAAATTGAAAAAGCTGTTCAATTAGTCAAGGAACAGCAACAGTTGTCTGAACATGTACGGTTTATGTCGGTGATGTTACATGAACCTAAAAAATCAGAAGTACTAAATTACAAACCAGGTAATACGGTAGATCGCCAAGTGTTTTTAGTGATTTTAGATGATAAAGAATTGAAAACATTTGAAGCAATTGTAAATTTAACTTCAGAAAAAGTTGATTCCTACGAACATATTCCTGGGGTACAACCAAATGTAGCCTTAGAGGAATTTGAGCAATGTGAAGAATTAGTAAAGAGCCATCCTGATTTTATAGCAGCTTTACAGAAACGTGGGATTGGCAATCCTGATTTAATCATGGTGGATCCTTGGTCAGCAGGGAATTTTGGTGTTCAGGAACATGAAGGTAAACGTTTACTTCGTGCGATTTGTTGGCAAAAACAATCACTAGAAGATAACGGATATGCTTACCCTTTAACAGGTATTGTAACGTATGTAGACCTAAACAAAATGGAAGTTTACAAAGTAGAAGATCACGGGGTACGTCCAATTCCAACAACATCAGGTAACTACCATCCTGAAGTTGATGAATCAATTGTGTTTAGAAATGACTTGAAACCACTGGAAATCATTCAACCTGAAGGTCCAAGCTTTACAATTGAAGGGAATTTGATCAAATGGCAAAAGTGGAGTTTCCGCTATGGATTTACACCACGTGAGGGCCTTGTATTATACACAATTAATTACCATGACAAAGGCAAGGATCGTCCAGTTCTTTATCGTGCAGCATTATCAGAAATGGTTGTCCCTTATGGTGAACCAACATTTTCGCATAACACACAAAATGCCTTTGATGCTGGTGAATATGGAATGGGTCAATTAGCCAATTCGTTAGAACTAGGTTGCGACTGCTTAGGCGAAATTCAATACTTTGATGGTGTTGTAGCTGATGTTAAAGGAAATGCGCGTACGATCAAAAATGCGATTTGCTTACACGAAGAAGATTACGGGATTGGTTGGAAACATACAGATTGGCGTACAGGCCATGTAGAAGTACGGCGCTCACGTCGACTAGTGATTTCATTCTTCTGTACAGTTGGAAATTATGATTACGGCTTCTATTGGAGTTTCTACCAAGACGGTACGATTGAAGCTGAAGTCAAACTAACAGGTATTTTAAGCACTGGTACATGTGAAGATGGCATCCAAACAAAATATGGATCTGAGATTTCTCCAGGATTAAGCGCATCACATCATCAACACTTCTTTAATTTCCGACTTGATACGATGTTAGACGGTGAAAATAACTCAGTAGTTGAAACGGAAACAGTATCAGAAACATTGGGTGAACACAATCCGAATGCCAATGGTTTCTATCCTCTTTCACGTATCTTTAAAACGGAGAAGGAAGCGTTACGTAATTTAGATTTAAAAACGCAGCGTACTTGGAAAATTATCAATAAAAACTCACTTAACCGAGTGAATCAACCTGTTGGATATAAAATTTTGCCTGGCGAAAATTGCTTCCCATTTGCTCATGAAGAGGCAAGCGTTATGAAACGTGCTGGCTTCCTTAAACACCATTTACACGTTACGCAATTTGATGAAAATGAAAAATATGCAACAGGTATGTATCCAAATCAACATGCTGGAGGAGATGGACTGCCAAAATACGTTGAGAAAAACCGTTCAATTGATGATGAAGATATCGTCGTTTGGTACACAATGGGCCATCATCATATCCCGCGCCCTGAAGATTGGCCTGTAATGCCAACTGCATACATCAATTTCCAATTAAAACCAGTTGGATTCTTTGACCGAAACCCAGCAATAGACGTTCCTAGACCGGACAAGAAGTGTCACACAACTTCGTCATGTCATATACAATAAAACTCTTTAAGGAGTGATTATATGCTACCATTCCTAAGCATGTTGGTGATTGTTACCTTTACGGTAATCACTAACCGTTTATTAAAACAGCGTTTTGCTAATCATGGCATGGCCAAGTGCTGTATAATGCTGATTTCTATGACAATGAGTACTGCTGTTGGAATAAATATGGCTACCTGGCTTCCCGATATGGTACTAGGAGCAATAGCATCTATTATTATTTCTATTGCATTAGGCTATTTACTGTCAACAGGCTTACCGATGTACCTATTCATGGAAAGTGTAGGATCTAGTTTTATGGGAGCAATGATGGGCGTGATGCTAACATTAATGACCACCCAATATTTAACGTTAAGCATTATCTTTTTTACAATGATGTTTATTGTAAGTGCTATCATTTCTATCGGTGTATGGAATCGTGAGATGTTTCCTATCTTTATAAAAGCCATTCCAAAGCATATTTACATTGTGGCTGGTTTAATGATTTGTGTACTAGTATTAAGTAGTTTTGAGATTCAACATGAGGTACCTGTAAAAACAGAACAAGAGCATCATAATCATCATTAAAGGGGTCGATAATTATGCTAAATGTTAAACCGAGTATTGAAGAATCAGGCATTCAATTCAAAAAGAAATATGACAATTTTATTGGTGGTGAATGGGTAGCACCTGTAAATGGAGAGTATTTCGATAATATTACGCCTATCACGAAAGAAGTATTTACGAGTGTAGCTCGTTCAACAAAAGAAGATGTAGAGCTAGCATTAGATGCCGCTCATGAAGCCCAAAAAACTTGGGGGAAAACACCTGTAGCAGAACGGGCACGAATCTTACTAGCGATTGCTGATCGCATGGAAGAAAACCTTGAAAAAATTGCAAAGGTAGAAACTTGGGATAATGGGAAAGCGATTCGTGAAACTATGTATGCTGATATTCCATTGGCAATTGATAATTTCCGCTATTTTGCAAGTGCCATTCGCGCGCAACAAGGGCAAGTGACACCTTTTGATGAGGATACAGTAGCTTATCATTTCCAAGAACCTATTGGTGTAGTTGGTCAAATCATTCCATGGAACTTCCCTATTTTAATGGCAGCTTGGAAATTGGCGCCAGCACTTGCTGCAGGAAATAGTGTTGTATTAAAATTAGCAGAACAAACGCCAGTATCATTCTTATTCGTAGTTGAACTTATTCAAGACCTATTACCAAAAGGTGTATTAAACGTCATTAATGGTTTTGGTGAAGAGGCAGGTAAAGAGTTAGCTTCAAGCCCACGTATTGCCAAAGTGGCCTTTACGGGTTCTACAGCTGTCGGCAAACTGATTATGAAATATGCATCTGAGAATCTAATTCCTGTTACACTAGAGTTAGGTGGCAAATCTCCTAATATCTTCTTTGAAGATGTCATGGATGCTGATGACGGATATCTAGATAAGGCGATTGAAGGATTAGTTATGTTTGCTTTAAATCAAGGTGAAGTTTGCACTTGTCCATCTAGAGCCTTGATCCATGAGTCTATTTATGATCGTTTCATGGAAAAAGCCATTGAACGAGTAAAGCAAATTAAAGTTGGGGATCCATTCGAACTTGAAACAATGATGGGTGCACAGGCTTCAGAAGAACAACATAAAAAAATTCTTTCTTACTTTGAAATTGCCAAACAAGATGGCGCAGAATGTTTAATCGGTGGCGCCGAAAATCACCTTGATAATTTAGATGGCTATTTTATTAAACCAACTATTTTTAAAGGCAATAACAAAATGCGTATTTTCCAAGAAGAAATTTTCGGTCCTGTATTGGCAGTGACTACGTTTAAAACCTTTGAGGAAGCGATTGAAATTGCAAATGATACTATGTATGGATTAGGTGCAGCTGTATGGTCACGTAATACAAACGTTACCTATAAAGCAAGTCGAGAGATCCAAGCAGGACGTGTTTGGATAAATACGTATCACCAATACCCTGCTGGTGCAGCATTTGGCGGCTACAAAAAGTCAGGCGTCGGTCGAGAAAATCATTTAAAAGCTTTAGAATCGTATCAATCGACTAAATGTGTCTTAGCTAGTTACAATGAACAGGCGCAAGGATTCTTTTAATTTTACCTAAGAGTAAAGTGAGGGGGAGGCTTATTGAGTAGCTATTATCCAATCCAACCTGAATTGGTCCAAAAAACGTATTCTTATAGAGAACTGGCTCCAAACAGCAATTTAAACCAGGATATACTATTTTATTATGAGTTTGAACCAATAGGCATTAATAGTGATATTCATGTCATTCCTGATGCTTGCCAAGATTTAATGTTTTACATGGGTAAAGATCAAAAGGTTGTCTTTGGGAATACCCCGACTACACGTGAAATTTATTCATTTACCCCAAAAGGTAAATATTTTGGTGTTCGTCTAAATCCAAAACAAACAGTTATTCAATACAATTGCGCTTTAAAACAAATTGTTCAACAACCGTTTGTTAATGTTGAATTAGGCTGCACACTAGACTCTAAATTTATACAAGCTGTTTTTGAAGCAGGAGATTTCGAACAAAGAGTGCAAATTTGTAATGAGTATTTTTGCTCTCAAAAAAAGGAAAAAAGCTTAGGTGATGAAATATTCGCTACTTGTTTTGATTCTATTATTGAAAATAATGGGCTGTTCTTACCAGATGTAATTCAGCATAAAACAGGTTATTCTGAGCGATATATCCGAGAACTTTTCTACAAAAAAACAGGTTTTGGACCAAAAAAACTAAGTAAATTCATACGTATTCAACTCTTACTTCAACATTTTTCTTTTGAAGAGACACCTGTAAACATTGACCAATATGGTTTCTATGATCCTTCACATTATTACAAAGAATTTAAAAGCTTACTTGTAATAACACCTGCTGAATATATAAAAGAATTTTTAGGTTGGAAAAACATAAAACGAAAGCTGCTATCTTATTAGCCCCTCAAAGCTTTCTCTCTTTCTTATAAAAAACATACTAATTTTAGTATGTTTTTTATTTATTCATGAACAGTATACTTTCCTCCAAAAAAACATATCAGTTAGTTTAACTACATTAACAATTCGCTACCCTAGCTTTATGAAAAAATTCTATTATCTATAAAAATTCATATAATTGCTGCAGTTGCAACAGATACTTTCAGACTTAAAAGTAAACCTTTTGATTGGATAATTGTAGGTAAGTCCAAAAAAGAGACGTATCCTTTTCATCTCAAGATAAATAGGAAGATATGTAAATTTCTTTTTCCCGAAATTCCAGCACTTGTTCCAGCAGTTATAATTTTTTGTGTTTTTATGATAGTGCATATTATCGGTATTAAAGAGTATGTACAATGGTTCTATGTTCTGTGGCTGTTGGATTATTAGCTCCAAAACAATCCCTTATTTGGCGATGAACAAAACAAATAACATTACATAATATAGAAACAAGAAATATTATTAAAAAGGATGATGTATTATTTCTTTAGTAAGAACTGGTACCCTTCCTAACGGAGAAATACATGACGGCTGGGAAGATGTTGATGTTGTTTGGGACATTGATCGTTGGGAGAATGACGGCGGTAGAAGTGTTGGAACGAGTTCGAGGACGTGAAAAGGCAACCTATATTTAGAGGGAGACAAACTTGTCTCCCTTTAAAAATGTACTTTATAGAAATGCACTTTATGTTTTGATTATTTTAGGATTACGAACAGAAAATTGAAACTATTTTCCTTTTTTTACGTATTAATATAAGAGAATACTAGGAGGTGTAATTTTGGAAGAAAAAATACAGGAAAAACAAACTAATGAGTTTGTTGAATGGGTAAAGGCAATTGTGTTCGCATTATTGGTGGCATTTTTAATCAAGTATTTTTTATTTACGCCAGTACTCGTAAAAGGTGTTTCGATGGAGCCGACACTGGTAGACCACGATCGTGTTATTGTTAATAAAATCGGTCCGAAATTTAAGTCAATTGATCGATTTGACATTGTTGTTATTAATAATATTATGATTGACAATGTAGAAGAAAATATTATTAAACGTGTTATTGGTCTACCAGGAGATAAGATCGAGTATAAGGATGATCAATTATACATAAACGGAGAAAAGTACAGTGAACCTTATTTAGATCAGTACAAGAAGGTGTTAAAAGACCCTGGGTCACTTACTTATGATTTTACGCTAGACCAAGACTTAGGTGAAACTACCGTACCTGAAGGGTATTACTTTGTATTAGGTGATAATCGTCGTAAGAGTAATGATAGTAGAAATCCTGAGTTAGGTTTCATCCCTAAAGAAAAAATAATGGGTACAACAAGTATCATCTGTTGGCCGATCGAGCATTTTGACTTCAGATTTAACTGATAGATCGAAAGCTTATAAACTTGATAAAGATAACATGACCACTCCACAATGAGTGGTTTTTTTTGTATTGTCATTTGATCTAGGAGACGGACGCACAGAGGGTATCATTTCATTAATGGAAAATATAATTAACTTAATGCAATATATACATTGCGAAAAGACAAATATTCTGTATAATTAAAATCATAAAAGAAGGGGAGGTAAAATATTGATGTTTTGGAAAAGCAAACATGTCGATGAACGAATTAAAAATCAGCAAAATAAAATTTACAAAGAGATTTTTTTCTTTGTCATAGTAATCTGTTTAATATCGATCCTAATAAAATTCATTACACAGGGAGTGACCTCACAAAATGTAGTAACAGAACGGTTGATTATATTATTCTCAGTTGTTTATTATTGTGGCAGAGCAGCGTATCTCGGCATATTTACTGAAGAAGTAGAGATTCACGATAGTGCAAGTAAATTTAAATTAAGTACTAAACTTATTATTTTCGGTGTGGCTATTGGCATGGTTATTGCAATTATTATGGGTGTTAACAGTGCATTCAACTATGCAGAAAGCACTTCACAAGCAATATATTTTTTCTTTATGGTATTTTTTGTATCACTGTTCATGTACTCACTATTTATTGCCGGAATTTTATTCTTATTTTATGTGCTTGCTAAAAAGAAAAGTGATCGAGTTATTCAAAGAATGTTAGAAGATGAAGATAGTGGTGATCAATGTGAAAAACATACGCTTAAAAATGGCTCGAATTGAACATGATTTATCACAGGGGGAATTGGCTGAAAAAGTGGGGGTTACTAGGCAAACTATCGGTTTGATTGAATTAGGTAAATATAACCCGACTTTGAATTTATGTATTGCTATATGTAAAACGTTAAATAAAACCCTAGATGAATTGTTCTGGGAGGAGTAAATCTGATTGGTTCAAAATGTTAAGTAATGTATTTAAAGAAGAGACTATCAACTAAACAGATAGTCTCTTTTGTTCTTTGGATTTCTAGTACAGCCGAAATAAAAAAGATCGAAGCAATTTGCTCCAACCTTTTTATAACAGAGTTATTTATTTTCCTACGAATAAACCTAATCATTTAATCCTTTACCATCAAGAATGTGTTGCGTGTATTTTTCAATTCTTGACACGCGAGTTTTGGATTGTTTAGGTTGAGAGAAATGTAGAATATATGCTCTTTGTCGTCCTGGCGTCAATTCTTCAAAAGCAGTTTTTAAGGTAGGCACTTCATTGAATTTATTGTGAAGTTCTTCAGGAATTATGTATTCCTTATGCTCTTTCAAGGGTACTTCTAAACCTGCTTTTTCAACTCCAATGGCTTCAAGAATATAATCTTTTATAATGGTTTCCATGCCAACTATTTCTTGAACGTTGGTGAAACGAATTTGGCGCGCTGCCTGTACATTTTCAGTCTGTTGAATTAAAATCCCATTGGCATCCTTTAACAAGGCACCTTTGTGAAACAGAAGCGCACAATAATCTTTAAAACCATGTATTAACACGATGTTTTTTTTCTCAAGCGTGTAACAAGGATGCATCCATTTAAATTCTTCCGTCAATTCACAATCAAGAACGATATTTCTCAACGCAGAATATTCTTCCTGCCACTTTTTAGCTTTACTTAAAAATTCATCAACCTTTGGATTCATTTTGCTATTTGTCATCAAGGAACACCCCTCTACAATTTTTTAATCAGTTGATATTCTCTAATCGATTTATAATAAAACATTAACTGGTGTCATGTCTAGTTAAAAATAGGGAACTAATATCGCTAATTTACAAAGAATTGTGATGAGTTGAAAAAGCCTTTGAAACATGTTTTTTTTGCATATTTTTATTGGTACAACATTGTATTTCTGGTAAAATATTAGAATATTGGTATATAATACTTAAAGGAATGTGTTATTTAAAATAAAGCTAAGTAGGAGGAGAATAATGAGAAAATTTTTTACGGTGTTACTAGCAGCATTTGTAATTGCAGTAGTACATCCAACAAAATCAGAAGCGAAAGTGATGTATGATGGAGCAGAGGTTGTAAAAGACCAAACCGGAAAAATGACCTTTACAAAAGACATTAAGGTGTACAAGAAAAATCCAAATGGTACGTTTGATTCGTTAGTGGTAAAGCGAAATAACTTCTTTAGAACGTATGATATTGAAAAATATGATGGCAAAACGTTCTACCAAATGGGACAATATCGAGTACAAGCAACGGATTTGGTAGTTTTCAAAGAAGTACCAATAAAAATTCGTTCATCTTTCTACAACAATCCAACTTATATATTTATTAATCGTGATAGTAAATCCGCAACTTACGGAATGTGGTTCAATAAAAGTACCAACCCGGGTTTTTCTTTTACAAATAATGGGCAAATACTTTCTTATTGCGGTCCCAATGATGTTAGTTCTAAAGAGTGTATACAGTATCCTGGTACAGATCTTAAAATCGCTGAGTCGAAAAGAAGCGAAAAAGGCGTGCGTTTTGAGCTAACAAAAGATGCAGATTTTAAACAGGATCCAATAAAAGGATCTGCAACGATAAGTACGTTGAAAAAGGGAAGAATTTTAGTTTCAGAAGGTCTTGAAATTAATGGTTATCTAAATGTTACTTGGAAAAAAGATGACGGCAACGAGTCCACTCATTGGATTCCGGTGAATTTATTAAAACCAGTTGGAAATCAGTAATTGGGAAAAGTGTTAATCGATAAATGTCTCATTCACAAACAGGCCCAGGTACTCAATAAATTTTGAGCCTGGGCTTTTTGGTTGTAAATAAATTATTCTTTGAGTGACTTAATTACTTACCAACTGTAAATATAAAAGGTTTAATATCAAGGTTATAGTTATCACTGTATCCTTCTGCATTTACTTGTAATGTAGTTGTTGAAGCATCTATAGCAGGGAATGTGATTACGCCAGAAGATGATACACCAGGAAGTATTTCCGATTGTATGCTAGGTAGATCTGCATCATAATCAGTTTCTTCTTCAAATTGCGTACCATTAGATACTAGTTTTACGTTATGACTAAAAAACGATATTTTATCTTTTGTATTATTTGTAACTGTTAAATATAAACGAGTATGAGGTTTTGCGAATTCAATTTTATCAACCTTTACAACAAAACCATGTTGGTTTATTTCTTCACCGGACGTTAACGTTGCTATTGTAGGTGCAACCGCATCGACATAACTAATTACTTCGATTGATTTCGCTGTAATTAAAGGCGCTACTACACTACCTCCAAGCATATTTTCACCTTTAAATTCATCTTTTACAATTCCATCAATCTTAACATAGTCACCATCATTTACTTCAAAATTAGGGTCTTCGAATGCAACGAGAGTATTATGCTCCGATTTTTGAGGATCAGCGTAAACTTGAAGATATACGCCGTCATCATCTTTTTCAGGAGTAATAAATACTTTACCAATGAAACTATAGTTATAATCTTTGTATTTCTTTGGTGATGTATATAGTTTAGCAATATCCCCATCGCTAATGGTTTTAGCTTCTGCAGATTTTTCAGATGCAGGAACTTTAGTTTTATCCCCATCGCTACTACCACATGCAGCTAAACCCAAAGATAAAACAAGCATAGAACTAAATAGTAATTTCTTCATGTGAAAAACTCTCCTTAAATGTATATATTTGCATGACACTATAAAACTATATCAAATTACCTAGGTAAAGTCAGTAACAAAATGAAAATAAAAACAGACAACTGTAATAAGTTATATGTTTCTAATAAATTCCTATATTATTTCATATGATTAGAAGTAATTCTATTAAACACTTTCAGCTGCATGATGAGGCGGAAGTGTTTTTTGATTTTACGAAACTTAAATTAGGTAATCATAATAATAATGACTGGAAGGATAGAGGTAGATGGTTTTAAAATTTTTGAAATAACAGAGAAAAAAGTTCGCAAATTAATGCCAATTATTGAGGGGATTTAGTCTAGAAAATATGGGAGAAAAACAGTAGGAGGAGTAACGGTGAGGAAAGATAATTCAAATGAAATAATAACTGAACACAAAAACAAAAGGCAGCCATATTAATAAGCTAGCCTTTTGTTTTATCTAAAAACGTTGATATATCAAAGTTTTGAAGATGCTATGTGATTAACTTGCATAACCGTCATTTTACATTTGGATAAATCATCGTCGCAGGATCCACGTATTCATCGAACTGTTCCTCTGTTAGTAAACCAGATGCAATCGCTGCTTCTTTTAATGTTGTGCCTTCTTTATGGGCTGTCTTCGCAATTTTTGCCGCATTTTCGTAACCGATATAAGGGTTTAATGCAGTTACAAGCATTAATGAGTTTCGTAAATTATGGTCAAGTACTTCTTTATTTGGTTCGATACCGACAGCACAATGATCATTAAATGATTTCATTGTGTCTGCAAGTAGGCGAGTTGATTGTAAGAAGTTATAGATAATGACTGGCTTGAAGACATTTAACTCAAAGTTACCTTGGGAAGCGGCAAAGGCAATTGTTGCATCATTGCCAACAACTTGTGTAACAACCATCGTCATCGCTTCACTTTGAGTTGGATTTACTTTACCAGGCATAATGGATGAGCCTGGCTCATTTTCAGGAATCGTAATTTCACCGATTCCTGAACGAGGACCACTCGCTAACCAGCGAACATCATTGGCAATTTTCATTAAGTCAGCTGCAAGAGCCTTTAATGCGCCATGTGCGACAACCGCTTCATCATGACTCGTCAGTGCATGGAATTTATTTGCTGCAGAAGTAAAATGTTTTCCTGTTAATTGACTAATTTCCGCTGCTACACGCTCACCAAATTCGGGATGTGCGTTAATACCCGTACCAACTGCTGTGCCACCAATCGCTAGTTCCTTCATATATTCAATATTTTGGACTATCATTTGCTCAGATTTAGCAAGCATTGCTACCCAGCCACTTATTTCTTGACCTAAAGTTAAAGGTGTAGCGTCTTGTAAATGTGTACGACCAATTTTAATAATATCTTTAAATTTCTCTGCTTTGTCATCAAGAGTAGCTTTTAGTAAACGTAGTCGCGGCAATAAATAATCTTCAACTTTTAACACTGCAGCAATATGCAGAGCCGTTGGGAAAGTATCGTTTGAGCTTTGAGATTTATTGACATCATCATTTGGATGGATGCGTTCAGCTTCTCCAGCATTTTGTAAAAGTTGGTTTGCACGGTGCGCAATTACCTCATTGACGTTCATATTTGACTGTGTACCACTACCAGTTTGCCAAACTACAAGAGGGAATTGATCGTCCCATTGACCCTTTAAAATTTCGTCAGCTGCTTGAACAATCGCATTTGCTTTTATATCTGAAAGCTTACCTAATTTATTATTGGCCATCGCAGCACTTTTCTTTAAAATGGCCATTGCTTGAACTAGCTCAATAGGCATTTGTTCTGTCCCGATTTGGAAATTCTCTTTACTGCGCTGTGTTTGAGCACCCCAAATTTTATCTGCAGGTACTTTAATTTCACCCATAGTGTCTTTTTCAATACGATAATCCATGTAAAACAGCTCCTTTATTTATGTAAATCTCTCCAATAAATTAAACATCCGACGGAGAATTTAACTTTTTTCATCGGGTGTCAAAACATCTGCTGAAAGAAGTTAAAAAACGGATATTCTTAGTCTGATGTAAGAATATCCGTTTGATACATGCTTATTTCAAAAAAATAGGGGGATTCTGAACTAAGCATTTCGGAGTGAAGAAATAATCTATTGATAATGATAATTGTTATCAATTAAAAAGTCAAATACTTTTCATTAAGCTATTTATATAGTTGAGAATAATTCGCAATTATTTTTTCTCTTAGAGTTCGATACCCTCTTTTTTTAAGTTAAAACGCTATCATTAAATGATAGCGTCGGAAGGTAAATAGGGGAGAACTATCTCTTTTTCTTGCCAATTTCTTTTAATGGTTGTTTTTTAGGTATTTTTTCAAAAATGATACTTACCTGATAGTTGTTGTCGTCTATTTGAACAATCTGAACAACTTTTGCTTTACGTCCTTTAATTTTAATGTTCTCTTCGACAGTAGGTAAATTTACGAGCAGCTGACTTAAAACGGACGTCTTGTTTTCATAGAAATGAGTTACAAACATAATTTTTCTCCTTATAAATGTTTTATTGAACCTAGAAAAAACCTTCCTTTATTCCTTATATGTAATGTAAAAGAGACATGGTTTTAATGAGAATGATTAGCAAGGGGAAGGTTTTACTCAATGTATGAAAAGAACCTATAATATAGAACATTTGTTATACTGCTGGGGAACTTATTTTGGATAGTTGCTTGACGAAAAAGTTGAAATGAATTATGATGTATCGAAAATAAATTAACAATGATTGGAAGTAGTAATGAATGTAGTTTGCTTTAGAGAGATGATGGCTGGTGAAAATCATCGCAAATCATTTATGAACTCGTCCATGAGTTTTTATGCTGAATTCAGTAAGCATAGACGGTTGCTACTGTTATAGTAAAGTGAGCTTTCTAGCTAATCAGAGTGGTACCGCGGATAACTTCGTCTCTATATTTATTAGAGATGAAGTTTTTTTATTTGGGAAATTGAAAAACGCTCGATACCTGATCGCTCAAAAAAGAATGAATTGCTTTATCGACAAAATTCTCAGTCTGTGTGTGTTTATAAAAACAAATAGGGGGAAATGTATGGAGATTACTAAAAAACAGGCAACAACAGTGGGATTAGTAGCTCTTGTATTATCAGCACTTTTAACTTCGATAAGCCAGGTTTTCTATGCAAAGCAGGTGCAAGAAGTACCGACATTTTTATTTACTGGTATTAGTTTTTTCATTACTGCTATTTATTTCTCTTTCTTTGCACGCAAGCATAAACGAGCTAATCTGTGGAAGGGAAATATTAATTATGTAGTGAAGTTGAATGTAGCATCCGTGTTAGCATTTATGGGCTTTTATTTTGCTTTAAAATATGTAGAGTCAGCGATTGTAAGTGCACTTGAGATGGGTATTGGACCACTGTTTGTCTTGGTGTTAGCTGTTTTTGCAAAGGAATCGATTCCGAAAGTACAATGGGTAATTGCCACGGGTACATTTCTCGCTTGTACTATATTAATATTAGCGGTTGTTAGTGGGAAATCAGCTGTTCAAATGGACATAACTTTTCCAGTGATTTTAGCATTAATAGCGAGTGTTGGCTGTGGGGTTGGGGCTGTACTTTGTACAATCTATTCTAAGAAATTAAGTGAGGCTGGTTGGACTACTTCAATGATTTTAGCCAATCGTTATTATGGCATAATTTTATTATCTTTTTTCGCGACTTTCGACATATTTTTTAAATATTTCTCGGGAAATATTTCATGGATAATCGCAGTAACGGTAATGGGGTCATGCTTCCAATGTATTTGTTGCAGATAGGCATTCAGTATTGTTCAACTTTGATCGTAATGATGAGTTTATGCTTTGTTCCAATATTCACATTCTTCTTTCAGATGTTTGACTCTAGGTTAACATGGTCACCCATTTCCCTTTTAGGAATAAGTCTATTGTTTATTTTTGGGGTGTGTAGTTTGTATGTGGAAAAAAGGACGGTTTCAGAGTAGCGTAAGCGCGCTATACTAATAGTAAGGGAGGAAACAAAATGTATTTAAAGTCATGTAAGGTATTACAGGGAGAAGTTGAAGTTAAAGATCAATATCCCTTTAATATACCAAGTTTGCAGGATTTACAGGAGCTAGAGTTTCCTACGAACGTAACTTTCTTTGTAGGGGAAAATGGCTCTGGGAAATCAACCCTATTGGAGGCTATAGCTGATCGCTGTGATTTTAATACTGCTGGAGGTGGTCGCCAAAATTTATATGAAGTACATAAAGCGGAATCTGCACTTGGGGAGTTTATCCGTTTATCCTGGTGGCCAAAGGTTTCAAATGGCTTTTTCCTACGTTCAGAAACGTTTTATCAATTTGCGAGTCATATTGATTTGTTAGAGGAACATGACATTAGGAAAAAGTATGCCGCTTTTGGTGGTAAGTCGTTACACCATCAATCACATGGGGAGTCCTTTTTATCACTATTTATGCATCGCTTCAAAGGCAAGGCAATTTATTTATTAGATGAGCCTGAAGCGGCTTTGTCACCAACGAGGCAGCTAAGCTTACTTAAAATTATCAAAGATTTAGAGCATGAGGCACAATTTATTATTGCCACACATTCACCTATTTTACTTGGCTATCCAAATGCTACAATCTATAGTTTTGATAATGGGGAGATTGAATCTATTCGTTATGAGGATACTATACATTACATTGTTACGAAGCGTTTTTTAAATGCACCGGAAACCATTTTTTCAGAGTTATTTGATGAGGAGAGAGAATCATGAATCAACGTAAAGGCTTAGACATGCGAGAAATTCGATTAGATGAAATGGCACAGTTTATTGATTTGCTTAATTATGTTTTTCAAATGTCAATGTCCATTCATAAGGATCGTCGCTTTGTGAATGCCAAAAGTAAACAATTTAATGAGGGACATGCGCTTGGTTGGTTCGACGGCTCACATCTTGTATCTCAAATTTTAAGCCTACCTTTTGAGGTAAATGTTCATGGAAAGATTTATGAAATGGGAGGCATCACTGCTGTCGGAACGTACCCTGAATATTCTGGGCATGGTTTGATGGAGAGCCTTATTATTGAGAGCCTGGAGCGGATGCGAAATGAAGGACAATGTATATCCTATTTATTTCCATATTCTATCCCTTATTACCGAAAAAGGGGTTGGGAAATTATGAGTGATATTGTGGAATTTCAAATCAAAGATACGCAGCTTCCTCGGTATGGGGGCCTAAATGGTAAAATCCGTCGTGTAGATCCGAAGCATGAAGACGTTGTGACTATTTATGCGCATTATTCAAAGAAGACGCACGGTGTCATGGTTCGTAATAGTATCGCTTGGAATGAAAAGTTCCAGGAAGATTTTTGGGAGGAAAAATTTATCGATAGTGATGTGAACCTCCAGGCTGCAGTGTATTATGACGAAGATGATATGCCGCAGGGTTATATGTTTTATCGTATTATGGAGGAAAATTATTACATCGATGAAATTGTCTATTTACAGGAAGAAGCGCGTAAAGGTTTATGGAATTTTGTCTCAGCACATAACTCAATGATTTACAATGTCTATGGTAAAACAACTGGCAATGAAGCCGTTGCCTTTTTATTAGAGGATAGTGAAATTATTCAAAAAGTATCCCCTTATTTTATGGCACGAATTGTAGACGTAAAAGAATTTCTGTTACGTTACCCATTCACGGGAAATGATTTTCAGCTTAGACTCGCTGTTAGTGACCGCATTGTGGCATGGAATAATGGCACATTTGTCATAACGAAGCACAACGGAAATGTCGAAGTTGAAAAGGTGAGTGAGACACAGTCAGAAAATGCTATTCAGCTAACAGTTCAAACACTTGCCACGATGTTACTAGGCTATAAACGACCGAGCTATTTAGAAAAAATCGAGCGTTTACAAGGCAATGCCATTGAAATTGCACTACTAGAGACGGTACTACCAGTAGGCATCCCAACGTTTATTGATTATTTTTAAAAAAATTTATGGGAATTTGTACAGAGACAGCTGTGCAGATTCCTTTTTATGGGTTTAAAAGAAAACTGATCAGGTTAGTGCGAGAACTGATCGGGTCCAAGAGAAAACTGCTCAGGTAAGCGCGAAAACTGCTCGGGGTCCAAGAGAAAACTGCTCAGGTCATCGCAAGAACTGATCGGGTTGAAAAGAAAACTGCTCAGGTAAGCGTGAGAACTGATCGGGTCCAAAAGAAAACTGCTCAGGTCATCGCGAGAACTGATCGGGTTGAAGAGAAAACTGCTCAGGTCATTGCAAAAACTGTTCGCGTCCAAGAGAAAACCGCAATCAGGTCACCCAAAGACTCGCTCGGGTTAAAAATATTTTGGCAATATCGAAAAATGGAGCATACATTTTCTGGAGCGACTTTGTTGAATTTACCTGATGCAACATACGACGATCGAGACAAAGAGTAGCCATAACAATTGCAGTTATGGCTTATTATTCCGTTATCCAAGCTTTTCTTAGCAGTTGTACACCGAGAATGATTTCCTCCATTTTTAATTTACTAAAGCCTAATTGTATAATGGGCACAGAGCTTGGCTGTTGTAGAAAATATGGGCTCGTAGGGTAGACCCTGACTCCGTATTGTTGTGCATTTTGAATGAGCTGCTCTTCTGAAAATTGTGTATACGCCTTGACCAATATATAAAGTCCAGATTGTTCTCCAAGTATCGTAATTTTTTCTCCGAACTGTTTGTTAAGCTCCTCTACAAGAGCATTTATTTTATGTTTATAGGTGATACGCATTCTTTTAATATGCCGTGTCCATTCACCTTGTTCCATGAATTTCGCCATTGTTAATTGATGTAAGGACGAGGCGTTATGTTCGAAATGAGCAAAGCGTTCTTTATATGGCTGTACAAGTGCTTTCGGTAGCACCATATAGCTTAAACGAATAGCTGGTAAAAATGATTTTGAAAATGTCCCCATATATATAACACGTGACTTATCGAGTGAAGCGAGAGCAGGAAATGGCTGTTGCGCATAACGAAATTCACCATCATAATCATCCTCCAGTATATAACCATCAACTTTTTTAGCCCACTGAATTAAAGCTTGCCGCTGCTGAATGCTCATAGAAACTCCGTAGGGAAAATGATGAGAAGGTGTGACATAGAGTAAGCGCGTATGTAAATGCTTTAAATGCTCAAGCCTTACACCGTTTTCTGACACAGGTAAAGTCTCTAACTCAAAGCCATGCAACTTGAACGCTTCACGTGCACCGTTGTAGCCTGGGTCTTCTAAAATAACACTTGGGAAATCCTGCTTTAATAGAAAGCCTAGATAAATTAACATTTGTTGCGTACTACTACCGATAATAATGTTCTCTTCATTTACATGAACGCCACGAGCTTGAAGCAAATAATGCACAAGCTGTTCCTTTAGAAGTGGCTCACCGAAAGGGTCGCCATATTCATAGCACTTTTGTAAAGGTAACACTTGATTAGCCATTTGCCTCCATATTTTTAAAGGAAAATGTTGTTGATCGACAGCACCAGTCCGAAAGTCAATGATGACATCTCCGTTGTTAGTTTTAATTTCTTGAGTAAGGCTTGGCAGTTCCTCCTCCTGAAGAAAAACTTTTTCAAATTCATTTACGAAATATCCCTTTCGTCCTTCACCACGTATGTATCCTTCCGCTACGAGCTGCTCATAGGCAGTTAAAGTTGTATTCCGACTGACATGTAAAGTTTCGGCTAGCCTTCGAATAGAAGGAAGAGATTCATTCGTTGTCAATATCCCTTGTTCGATTAACCATTTGATTTGCTGATAAATTTGTTTATATTTTGCCTCTTCATCTGTAAATAAGAAAATAAAATTCTCCATAAAGTCCCTCCTTGACATGTTGGAATGTAGAGAACTGTTTCTTTTTAAATGTCAGTTAGTTTTTTATCATAATACAAGAATTACATATTAAAAGAAATGGGGGAATAGTTAATGGAGATTTGTCCAGTAACTTTAGCAACAGTTGGAGACGTCGTGCCATTATTTAATGCCTATCGAGAATTTTATGGTCAACCATCAGATTTAAAACAGGCTGAGCAGTTTCTAAAGGAGCGTCTAAATAAGGGGGAGTCGGTTATTTTTCTAGCTTATTTGGATGCGCAGCCAGTTGGTTTTGTCCAGCTCTATCCTATTTTTTCATCTGTTGCAATGAAAAAGGCGTTTATTTTAAACGATTTATTTGTGACAGAGCATGCTAGGAAGCAAGGCGTAGCACAGGACCTAATTGAACAGTGTTATTCATACTGTATACAGAATGATGCACGTTATATTGGGTTAGAAACAGCGACAGACAACGTTCGTGCTCAAAAACTTTATGAGAAGCTCGGGATGAAAATAAATGATGAAGTATTTCATTATATTAAATATTGGTAAGAGGAGGTTCGAATAATGACCATAACAATCAAGCAATTAATAACGCAACAGGAATGGGTGGAAGCATATGATGTTATGGTGCAACTTCGTACGGAATTAACAGTAGAAAAGTACCTTCAATTATTAAAGGAAATGACCCAAGATGGCTATATGTTATTTGCTTTATACGAAAATATGAACATTGTCGCTGTCGCCGGATTAAGTTGGAGAGTCAACTTTTACAGTGAACGCCATATATTTGTCTACGATTTAGTAACGGATGAGGCCCATCGTTCAAGAGGCTATGGTGAAAATTTATTGCAATATCTTCACCAATGGGGCAAAGAAAATGGCGCGCATTATATTGCTTTAGAGTCTGGTATTCAAAGGACTAGTGCGCATCGTTTTTATGAAGATCGATTAGGGTATGAAAAATGGTGCTATTCTTTTCGGAAAGCATTGTGATGAAATATTGAGCGAAATCCGAATAAAGAGTGAAAGCGACTAGATTTTTAGTCGCTTTTTTAAATGCTTATATACTGATTAACATTTAATATTTATTTTTATTGATTAATTTTTTAATGATTATCGTTAAATTTATCTTGATTTCAACTCTGTTGTTTAATATGCTTAACATGAAGAAGGACGTAATATAGAGTACCGGCGATGATTTCCGCATTAAGCAGGGGAAAGCAGGAGTTAGCGGCGCTTTTTGAACATTAAGCGGCGGAAAAGCGGAAGTTAGCGGCGAAGTTCCACATGAAGCGGCGGAAAAGCAAATGTTACCGGCGAACTTCAAACATCAACCAACGATTTCTGGAAAACACCTTAACATCGCTTGTCATTCTTCATGGAAAAAACATTATGAACAGGGGGAAAAGTTATGGTTTTGGAAAGTGCAATAAGTGCAATTATTCAGGTCATTTTATTTTCAGTTATTCCGTTTATTTGGTGGTTTTTCTCAGCAAGAAAGGAACAAACATTTTTAACATGGCTCGGCCTCAAAAAGCCTGTCATTGAAAATAAAGGGAATTATTTTCTATGGTCTTTATTCATTATTATTTTATTATTCGTACCCCTTATTATAATCAGCTATTTCTACCTAGATAGTTCAACCTTAGCGACCAATCGTTTTACAGGACTTAGCTTTTCAGCGCTCATTCCAGCACTTTTCCATTCAATTGTCCAAACGGGGTTGTCTGAGGAGCTGTTATTCCGAGGCTTTTTATTGAAAAGATTCATGCATAAATTTGGTTTTCAAATGGGAAATATCATGCAAAGTTTACTATTTGGCATTTTACATGGATTGTTGATGTTTTCTTTTATTCCTTTTGGAGTTGTAGTATTAGTTGTTATAGCAACTGCATTTGTAGGTTATTTAATGGGGTGGATCAATGAACGAAAATCTAATGGTTCCATCATAACAAGCTGGGGTATCCATAGCATTGTCAATCTGATTGCCGCCTTCATTACAATGTTTAATATGCTCTAAGAGCCTAGCTCATTTGCATTTCATCATGTTCGATTGCATAATAAAGCAGAGAGGTGATTGAAGTGTAGTTTATCGAGCAGGTAGTAAAAGGATGCTTGATTGTCGGTTTTATTATCACCGCAATATGCCGTTATTATCATATAGCATTTACGACTTTTTTTGCTGATTATCATGTCGTCTCACTAGCTATACTATTAATAGGTATTATAGGAACTGAGTTATTCAATAGACGAAAAAAGAAGGGACGAGCATAAATGACGGAATGGCCAAAGGGAGTAGCGAAACCTGCTGTACGTGCATTGAATGCGGCAGGGTATACACAATTAGAGCAATTGGAAAATGTTGATTTATCAACGTTGAAAAATTTACACGGGATGGGACCGAAAGCGCTAGCGGCCATTGAAGTAGCATTGAATGAAGGTAGGAAGCACAGTGAATAAACTGACATTATTTTTATTGGCAATGGTGGTCTATTATATTTTGGTTGTTTTCGTGATTAGTAAGTTATTTATTATTCCTCTCATGAAGTTTATGGCGCTTGTATTTTTCCTTGGAGCTGGCTTTATTTTTTCTCGAAAAATGCGGAAGAAACTACAGTAGGAGGAATTATGAAAATTACAAAACTAGCCATATTTTATTTGTTCATTTTTATTTTAACAATAGTAATATCACTAGCAGGAGTTCCCCTATCCATTACAATCGGCATTATTGCCCTTATTGTGATCGCAATGATTTATAGACATATACATATTTTATTTAGGACAAATAATATGACGATGGTAGATAAACTAGTAAAAGATCGTAAAAATGATCCGTTTTTTACCTATCTTTACGCTGTTGCTTACGGTACAAGGGAAGACCAACTTCACTCATTAGAAACAGTCATCGTAAAATATAAGCAGCCAGCAATGAAGTATAACTATAAATTTATAAAGGCAATGATGGAAGAGAATTTGGAGGAAGCAAAGGATGCGGCCAATAAAATAAATAAAGAGCCTTTAACTAGCTATGCAAAATGTTATATCGCTGCATTTGAAAGACGAACAACTGACATGCGAAGTGATCAGCTTACACAGCCGTGGATGCAGCCAGCAATTGAAGCGGTTTATGCATATAAAATGAAGAATGAAACAGCCCTTCATCATTATGCCGAGGAAAGCATTGAAATGGCTCGTGGTGTACAAAAATATATGTTAATACATACATTTGAAAAAATGAAAACGGATCTGTAAAAATTTTAGGCTACTTGATGCTATATGGTGTCAGGTAGCCTATTTTTCAATTTTTCATTTAAACATACAAATCTTGTTTACTCATTCGTCTAATAAAGTAAGAGAGGTGAGAAAATGGAGTTTGATGAGCTTTATGAACAATATTTTCAATGCATTTATCAATTTATTTACTATATGGTCTCGGATCCAGGTTTAGCGGAGGATTTAACGCAGGAAACCTTTATCCGTGTTTATAAAGGACAATTTAGAAATGAGGCTGCTATGGGCACTTATATAAGGAGAATTGCACGAAACCTTGTCTATGACACCTATAGAAAAAAAGCACTTATTAAATGGCTACCATTTCAAAGAGAACATGAAAAACGGGAGATACAATATGTACCACATGATTGGATCGTGCAGTCTGAGGAGCGTCGGCTATTATATGAAGCAATCCAATTATTAAAGCCTGAATATCGAGAGGTTCTTATTTACAGAAAAATTGAAGAGTTGAATTTAGCCGAAACTAGTGAAATTTTAGGGTGGTCTACAGTGAAAATAGCGAATACACAGAGAAATGCT
Source organism: Lysinibacillus sp. NPDC096212 (assembly GCF_044763105.1). Classification (NCBI taxonomy): domain Bacteria; kingdom Bacillati; phylum Bacillota; class Bacilli; order Caryophanales; family Bacillaceae; genus Lysinibacillus; species Lysinibacillus sp. NPDC096212. The sequence continues at coordinate 302,359 of NZ_JBIWFQ010000004.1, forward strand.
ATGAAGGCTTTGGAGAAAATACTTGGAGGTGATGAATTTGGATTTAAACAATCGACTGAAGGAACTCAATAAATTACCAGAGGATCAGGCTGTAAAGGCCCGTATTTATGAACACATTCACCATAAGAAAAGAAAGGGCTTAACGTTATGGAAGGAAAGTTTTCTACTATTAACGATCGCCATGATTGCTCTATTTTTTATTTTGATTCCACAAAATTCTTCACCGCCTCAAACTGCTAGTCAATCCATCCAAGCGATTTATAAGCATTTCGGAGGAAAAAAAGGGGAATTCTTTGCAAGAAGTTCAAGTTTGTATATATCTGTGAAAAAGGTTGAAGATACATCAGTTTTTAGCTTTTTTGAAGATTTAACACAATATGTCGAAAAGGCAGATGGAAAGTTAGGTAACTATATTACAGATGTAGTTGTTGTAAGAGATCGTCAGGAAGAGCACTATCAGATTTCAGATACAGGCATGCTAAATGTTGATTCTGGCCAGTTTTTTGTTGGGAATTCTGACATGTATGATGAAGTATTTCAAACATTATACTCTGTAGAAACAATACCGTGGATATTTATCCTGCCACTTATTGTGGTAGCTGTAAATATATTCTCTATGTACTATTATAAACGTCATAATCTAGAAGGATCTAAACCATTTAGGCCGATATGGTGGCTGTTAGTACTTGTACTTGCGATGTTTTCAAGCGTTTTTGCTTGGGCAACCTGGGTTGGTCCATTGTATAAGCCATTAATAATTACGTTTGCGCTTTTATATGGTGTCGTTTTTTGGCAGTTCATAATACGAAATGTACAGACATATTCCATATATAAAGTAGAAACAATAAAAATAAGTATTATTAGTGCAACACTTGTATTAATTATTATGCTTTATTAATAGATTTAACAATAAAACCACCTATACCTTTTGCATAAGAGACAATTGCAAATATATAGGTGGTTTTAATTACCCATCAACACAGTATTGAGTGAGGTACGCTTTATTCCTTCTTACTTAATAAAATCCCACGAACGATTCCCATTATTAATATAGTACACAGTACAAATAGAAATAAATAAGCATGCCACTGCTGTAAAATACGATTATGGCCTAAAGCCACTGTTAAGTCATTGAAAAGTGAATATGTAAAGTACAGTAGTATACTATTTTTGATGAGACAAAAAATAATGATCCCATTTTGTCGCTCTGTATGAGATAAGGTATGCTTATTTTTACGTGGGATAGGATAAGCAGCTCTAATCTCTAAGTATTGTAAAAGTAAAAATAGCATGAAGGCAATAAAGGGTAAATAAAAAATAGCGATTTTCGGACCAAATTGCGCATGTTCACTTGTAAAGCTTTGTAAAACTGGTATAGAAGCGGGGAGCTTACTGTATTGGATAAGCGTTGCCGTAATGCCAGCTATAAAAATTGTTGCGACTATTAGCGTTAGTGGCTTACAAAAACGCGGTGTAGGTGTTTTTTGTTGTTCAAGCATTCGTTCACCTCGTAGTTAATCTTAAAAAAAAGCAGTCTGTTATACTGTATCATATGAATACCATCATTTGTGTTATAGAAAGAAGGATTAGATGGAATACTTGTTGTTTTTACTAATAGGCATCACTGGCAACGTCATTGGAACATTAGTTGGAGGTGGCGGGTTAATTACATTACCGACCATGATGCTAATGGGGGTACCGGTCCATTCAGCGATCGGTGCGAATAAGATTTCAAATATGGTCAGTGCTTTTTCAAGCTTCTACACGATTTATAAAAGAAAAGAATTGTCATGGTCAGAAATGCGTTCAGTACTACTTGTTTCTCTAGTAGGTGGTACCCTTGGAGGGCTATTTGCATCGTTTATGAGCAGTCAAACATTGACGTTCATCGCGATTATTTTATTAGGTTTTGCCCTTATTATGTCCTTTATAGGTGGGGCTGAATTTGGAGAAAAAGAAAGTTTTACAATGAATCGCAAAAACGGTCCAATACTTCTTGGTGTTGGTTTTTATGATGGGATGTTCGGCCCTGGGAGCAGTACGCTGGCACTTTATACATATGCTCATGAGAAAATCTCTTATATAAAAGCTGTAGGTCTGTCACGTGTAGGTGTTTTTGCGATGTGTTCAGGAGCCGCAATTACGTATATTGCTACAGGTAAAATTGATTGGCCATTAACCATCGTTTTAATGGTTGGTTCTGTGATTGGTGCGCAAATAGGAATTATCCTTGCAAGAAAGGTTAAGGCAAATCAAGTAAAGTTATTGCTGCGTATTGTGACAATTGTGCTAATAGTACAGCTCTTGTATGATTTTATCAAACAGTTAAAGGGAGGCGATATCCATGTTTGAAATCACACCTTTTCCATCTTTTTCGTGGTCACTGTCACGTCATAAAACGTTAACAAGCTGTGCGCGAAAATATGGCTATGAATATTATTTTTCTCATAATGGCTGGCTAAGTTACAATGTGGAGCCGTATCATCAACATGTCTATCGCTTAAAAAAGCTGCAATCCATGCCGATTTTATTTGGGCAAATTGTCCATCATTTAATAGAGCAATCGATCAATGATTATTTGCAAACCGGCAAGGCGCCGACTGTTGCTGAGCTAGTAAATCGTGCACGTGGCCAGCTTAATGCCGCTTTTATTGATTCTACACGCCATGTAGATTTATGGAGACATAAGCCGAATAAATTTTATATGATGCAGGAAATTTATTACGAAGGGCAGTTAAATCCTGAACTTGTACAGGACTATAAAGAACGAATGACGGCTGTCTTTGACAACTTTCTTAACAGCGAAACGTTCCAGCAAATTACTACGCAAAAAGGATCGCTACGAATTGGTGAGCCTGAACAATTTCGTTCCATGAAAATTGAGGGGATACAAGTTTTCGTCGTAATGGATTTTCATTATTATGATGAGATGGCGGACAAATGGATTATTATCGACTGGAAAACAGGCGGAGAGTCCGATGATGATCGTCAGCAATTAGCGCTCTACGCATACTATATTCAGCAGAAATATCGTGTATCTCTTGACCAGATTGATGTCTATAATGAATATTTATTGACGGGCAAACGAAAAAAATATGCCTTTACAGCATTTGATATGGACAATATTTTACATACGTTTCAGCGAAGTGTACTAGAAATGAAAAAGTATCAGGCAGATATTTTCTCCAATGAACCCGTGGACTTTGAGGATTTTGAGCAAACCCTTGAAAAATGGCATTGTAAAGGGTGTAATTTTAAAGAATTATGTGCGCAGAATTGTGTAGAAAAATGAAGTGAGTGACCAAAAAGTGACCAATTAAATTAAATCATCAAAATAGTCACTAGCTCTATTTATATCTTTACTAGTTAAAAGTCTTTAAATGTAAACCGTCATTTTCATATCAGAGTACCTAGAGATAAGAAATTATTTTAAGGAAAAACACTCTAATTTTGTGATAATACTTCCATTATCACGTTTTTATTGGTAGTATATTGGATTGTTAGTATATTATACTAAGAAATTGTGTTTTCTACAATAAAGCTGAGAAGCCCAGTGGTGATATGTCAACCATAAAAAACATCGGAATTGGAAATTCTTAAGCTACCAAGCATCTAAAAAACTGTTTTTAAGCGTACTCAAA
>NZ_JBIWFQ010000005.1:0-141155 GCF_044763105.1 Lysinibacillus sp. NPDC096212
CCTTGGTGAGCCGTTACCTCACCAACTAGCTAATGCGCCGCGGGCCCATCTTATAGCGACAGCCGAAACCGTCTTTCAGTATTTCACCATGAAGTAAAATAGATTATTCGGTATTAGCCCCGGTTTCCCGGAGTTATCCCAAACTATAAGGTAGGTTGCCCACGTGTTACTCACCCGTCCGCCGCTAACGTCAAAGGAGCAAGCTCCTTCTCTGTTCGCTCGACTTGCATGTATTAGGCACGCCGCCAGCGTTCGTCCTGAGCCAGGATCAAACTCTCCATAAAAAGAAATTTGATTAGCTCAAATTGTTTTGCTGGCATCATGTTTGATGTCCAAAATTTTGTTTCGTTCACCAACTCAAGGTTAGCTACTAAAAACTTTATTGATTACGTTTTGCTTGTTCAGTTTTCAAGGTTCATTTTGTTGCTGTTGTTTTCAGCGACTTTATTATCATAACTTGTATCCGATAAGAAGTCAACAACTTTTTTCAAATCTTTTTTCAAATCTTTTTTTCAAGTCGTCCTTCTTGTTAAGGACAAGTAATAATATATAATATAGCAATTTATAAATCAAGCTTTTTTAAAAAAAAGTTTAAAAATCTTTTTCTCATCGACTACAAATAAGAGAATTCCTACTATAACAATGAATCCGCCAAAAATTTGTGTGGCTATTAAATACTCTTTAAAAATTAGAAGAGCTAAAATGGCCGCGCCAATTGGTTCAAATAAGATCGCAACGGAGACTACATTTGTACTAACGTATTTAATAGACCAATTAAATAGAGTATGACCAAATAAATTAGGAACTATCGCTAATAAAATAAACCATATCCAGTCCATAGCAGAATATGGACCGAACGATTCCCCTTTAATAAGAACATAGATAAACAATGTAATTGTACTAACAGCATAAACAATCATCGTATATGTCACAAGAGATAATCTTTTCCGTACATCTTGTCCAAATAAAAAGTAAGCTGTAACGAGTGCGCACGCGACAAGAGCAAGCATGTCTCCATAAAATGCAGTACCGCTAAGTTTAAAATCTCCCCAACTAATTAAAATACTACCGACAATAGCAATAACTCCTGCAAAAATGGTTTTCAGGGTAATGTTCTCTTTAAAGAAAAAATATGTACCTACAAATGCAAACAATGGCTGTAGTGTAACCAAAACTGTAGAACTTGCTACAGAAGTGTAATTAAGTGATTCAAACCACAAAATAAAATGAAAGGCTAAAAATATACCTGCAACAGAAGAAAATAGCCAATCACGTATTCTTAATCCCTTTACCTCCTTAGCGTACTTCCAAAAAAACAGAGGAGCCATTATTAACACCGAAAAGAACATACGGTAAAACGCAATAACCCCCGCTTCTGCATTTGCTAATTTTACAAATATGGCAGATAAGGATACTGAAATAACGCCAATAAAAATAGGTATGTATGGATGAATTTTTGGTTTCTCCATAAAATCCAACCTCCAATCAATTTTGTCTAGGTAGCATTACGTCTGGATTCGGTTTTACGCTCAGGCCTGCATGAGGGCCGACACGATGTCGGTCATTTCGGTAATGCCACAGGACGTGGCGTTTTTACCGATGCAGGTCAGTTAGCCGTTATCGCATGGATACGATGATTTTAGGCTAACATCCTTTAAAGACTCCTTTCCAATCCCGTGAAATCTGCGGGAAACTTTAACTTATACTCACATTCATCTCACTACATATAGAGGTAAAGACATTTGTAGCCGACGCTTTGCTTTCGCTACATAAAACTTTTGTGGCTGTCGCTTTGCTTTCGCTGTATAGAACAATTGTGGCTGCAGCTTTCTTTCGCTACCAAAAATATGTGCAGAAAGAATTAAAAATACTTATACTTCATTACGATCGTGATGTACAATACAAAAAAGTAATGTACATATAATAATGACACCTTGCATATCTCTTAGCAATACGAAATATCTGTGGAGGGTTGCGTATGGAAACCTTGGAAAATATGATTACATATGAAGTTGGCATAAAATTAGTAATTGCAGCCACATTAAGTTTAGTAATCGGCATCGAAAGGGAATTAAAAAAGAAGCCTGTAGGATTAAAAACGAGCTTAGTTATTGCTACATTTAGCTGTTTACTCACTATTATTTCGATTGAAACCGCCTACTCAACACCCCCTAGGTCAGGAATCAATATAACAATGGACCCCCTTCGTTTGGCTGCTCAAATTGTTAGTGGAATTGGATTTCTTGGAGCAGGTGTTATTTTAAGACGCGGGAATGATAGTATCTCAGGTTTAACAACTGCAGCAATGATTTGGGGAGCTGCGGGAATAGGGATTGCAGTTGGTGCAGGCTTCTATATAGATGCTACATTAGCCGTTATTATCATTGTCTTCGGAATTGAGGTTTTATCGCCGTTTCTAATGAAAATAGGACCAAGAAGAATTCGTATGCGAGAAATATCATTGAAGGTTCAGATTAATAATGATGAAAAGAGTGAATCCTTTTTACAATTCCTAAAGGAAAACAATATTATTATCGAAAACATACGCATTCAAGATATTCCGGATCCTGAACATGTTTTTCACGAATTAGATTTACGCTTATCATTAATAGTCTCTGATAACTTACTGTCATTTTATCGTTCATTACGAACACTACCCTATATAGAAAAAATCGAGATGGAAATTTTAAACTAGTTGGAGGATTCTTTTGTGGCAGAAATATTGAAACTATTAAAAAACGGGAATAAACCTTCTCTGTTGGCAGCAGTTGTCAATGCCTTTTTAGGAATTATTAAAGGTGTTGCCTTCTTCTTTACAGGTAATGTTGCCATGTTTGCAGAAATGATGCACTCACTAGGAGATGCAGCAAACCAATTATTCGTTTATATCGGCTCAGCGCTTTCGAAAAAAGCACCGACAAAACAGTTTCCTGGAGGCTTTGGCCGAATAGTAAATTTAGTTTGTCTTTTTGCTGTTATAATTGTGGCGATCCTTTCTTATGAAACTATAAAAGAAGGCTGGCATCATTTTATACACCCAGCTGGAGAATCTAAAGGAATGTTCATTGCACTTGGCGTATTATTGATTGGTATTGTTTTAGAAGGGTCAGTTCTTGCGAAGGCTGCCGTTGAAATACTACATGACGCTGGGCAGGAGAAAACTGGAATAATAACTGCTATCCCTAAAGCTTTTCCCTATTTAAATCGCGCAAAACCAGCAACAAAATTAGTGTTTATGGAAGACTTAGTGGCTACAGGCGGTAACTTCTTGGCCTTCGCAGCTATTTTAATCGCACATTTTACAGGCTGGACAAGAATAGAAGGACTTGTATCAATGATTATTGGCTGTATGATGTTCTATGTAGTAGCGAAAGTTTTCCTTGATAATGCGCGTGGGGTTATTGGTGAAACAGACGAAGAAATGCTAAATCATATTGCTCATCTTGTTATGGATGACCCAAACATTAAAGATATTGTTCGTTTAGAGGTCGTTAAAGAAGGCGAATTTTTACATGTGGAATTAGTTGCCGAAGCTGATCCTAACCTATCACTCGCTTTTTTAGATGATGTACGCGACCATTTAACAGAGGTCATTTCAAGTCAGAAAGGCGTATCAAAAGTAGCCATTTTATTTGATGAGGATGATGGGAAACTAGCTTGGGTGCATATTGGTGAAAGACCGGAAAACTCAACACCCAAACAATAACATCATGATCCAAAATAATTTTTCTAAATAAAATAAATAGCCAATTGCCTTATTTCAGGCAGTTGGCTATTTATTATACCAGCACTAGATGACTTTGTTCTCGTTTAACTTCTTTTGTATCTTCTATTAAGTAATCTAGAATCTCTTCATTATTTACAAAAACATGATCTGTTATCATAAAAGTTAATAACATTTTTAATGCAATAACCTTTTTTACACCTTGCTGTTGAATAACGATTTTTGAGAATTTTAATGTTGCCAATCGATTAGCTAATGCATATTCTTCTGCATTTGTAATCTCTCTTCCATCTGCATAGCAACCTAATATGAAATTACCCGCATAAGAATCTTTCAATACATTAGGATGCATAGATCGGTAATGTACCTCTGCAATTGAATCATCATTATTCATCATTTGATGAGTCACCAAATAATGTTTTAAAGCACCTTTTAAATCAATCGCAATAGCTGTATCTGCTAGTATTGTTCGATAATAAACTAGCACTATTTCAGCATCTCGTAAATAAGGTTCCACTTCTACAACGATTTCTCCAGAAGGACGTACAAAAACTTGTACATTTGCTTTATTTACACCATCTGTAAAGGTAATATTCGTTTGGCCACATTGTAAACTTTTAAAGAATATACTTTGATCAACGATATATCCCGTGACAATTTGGTCATTCTCAACTTGCAGTGATTTCGTTTCAATCCCCAATACTTCTACACAATTCTGCATTTTATAAACGTGCCGCTGAAATGGAGTCTTTATGCAACCCGATGTGACATTGCAATCTTCAAGCATTTGTTTCAACATTTGTCCCTCTCTATCCTAGTTTATTATTATCTTTATTTTAATAAACATAGTTGAACAAATTCTGAACAATTTTACAATTAACGAGAACATTCGACAAGGAATTAGTTATTTCCTAAGATTTTTGTTAGGACACTTGCACAATAAAAAATATGAGACTACAACGGGTAGCCTCATGTCTATTTTCATATTAAAGAGCGTTTTGCAAAATAGTTCGCACATCTTCTTCCTGTAATTTTTTGAAGTTTCCAAAGGGTCCATTTTGCATAGCATGCTCTACAATTTGCTGGAATTTTGAATCATCAATTTCATAATCTACAAGTCGACTCGGAGCTCCTAGTGAAGTCCAGAATGCCGATAAACGATCAATTCCTTCGTATGCAACCTCTTCTGGAGACTTCCCTGATGCGTCAACACCAAAAACGCGTGTTGCAATGCCTGCAAAACGTTCTGGATTTACGGGTACACATAGACGCATCCAATGTGGTTGTAATATCGCTAAACCACCTGCGTGCGGAATATCGTACACTGCAGATACAGCGTGCTCAATATTATGTGACGCCCAATCACCGCGAGAGCCAATTGATAAGAATCCATTTAACCCAATTGTTCCGGCTAATAAAATCGTTTCACGCAACGGAATATTCTCTAAATCTTCTATTAATTCAGGTGCTGTTGCAATGACAGTTCTTAATACTCCTTCACACATTTCGTCTGTAATCGGTGTATTCGTCGTATTATGGAAATATTGTTCAAGTACATGCGACATCATATCAACCATACCGTAAACTGTATGATTTTTTGGTACTGTCACCGTATACGCTGGATTTAAAATCGAAAATTTCGGGAATACCGCAGGGCTACCCCAGCTTAGTTTTTCCTCAGTAGCCGCATTTGTAATAACAGAGCCTGAGTTCATTTCGGAACCTGTTGCAGCTAGCGTTAATACCGTTCCAAGCGGTAAAGCGTCCTGCACAAATACTTTACGCTTTACAATACCCCAAGCATCGCCATCATATTTTGCACCAGCGGCTATTAGCTTAGAACAGTCAATTACGGAACCACCTCCTACAGCTAGGACTAGATCAATATCTTCTTTTTTACAAAGATCAATACCAAGTCTTGCTGTTTCAACACGTGGATTTGGCTCAACACCACTTAGTTCAAATATTGTTTTATCGGCTTCTTGTAACTTCTCGATGACAGCATCGTATACACCATTTTTCTTAACGCTACCTCCACCATATACAACTAGCACCTTTTTACCATGCTGCGCTAACTCATTCGAAAGCTTTTCCAATGCATTTTCACCAAAATGTAACTTCACTGGGTTATAAAATGTAAATGAATCCATTCAATTCGCCCCTTTCTGCTTGGATTTTCTCATATTTATATTGGAGAAAGCAAAGAATAAAGATCCCTAAACATGAATCATGTAAGCATTATAAATACTAAAAATTTTCTCTGGTACTGAAATACCAATTTCCGATAATTTTTCTTGTATCCTCTCATAGCACTTTATACAATCCTGTTTTTTGTTTTGCCCAATTAAAAATTCTAGTAGTAGAAACATATAGTTTTCGTTAAACTCATCTAGCTCTAACGTCTTTTGTAAACAGTTTAATTTTAGTAATGAATTAATAGAAATTGTAGTAGTAATATACATTTCGAGTACATGTAAGATCCCTTGCTTTAAGCGCAGCTGGGTTTGAATAGCCCAAGAGTACTCCTCCTCCGCTAAAAAATCACCTTCATAGTAATTTAAAAGCTGCTGGATGGATATTTCATCATGCCTTTTCTGCTCTAGCAAATAAATAAATTTATCATAATCACTAGCAATTTCCACATTTAATTGATAATGATTATTGACCAATCGAATTGGATCTTGAATACCTTTTTCTTTAAGGTGCTTCCTTAACTGGTAAATAGACGTATGTAAGTTACTGGCCGCCTTCTCAAATTCTAAATCTGGCCAGAGCTCCTCTATTATGACAACATTTAACATAGGCTTTTTTTGATGAAACCATAAATATAAAAATAGTTCTCGCACTTTCCTAGTACGCCACTTCATAACCTCATGCTGGGCATCCAATAAATAAAAGCTTCCAAATGTATGTGCATATAAGAGATGTTCTTTTTTCACTTTTGCTACATCTTCTTGTAATTGCAACTTCTGCTGCGCTTTGATCAACGCCTTTATGAGCCGCTTCTCATGAACAGGTTTTAACAAATAATCCGTTGCCTCTACATCAAATGCATCCACTGCAAATTGGGCATGTGCTGTAACAAATATTATTTGTGTAGATGATGATTTCCCTTTTAATTGTTTTGCTACCTGTAAGCCATGCACATCAATCATTTCTATATCTAGAAAAACAACATCAATAGATTCTTTTTCTAGAAAAATCAGGGCATCGGCTGCATTCGTAAATGTTCCTTTAATAGAAATCTGAAATTGTGTAAGTCGATTTAACTTGAAACGTAAAACATCAATAGCCATTTTTTCATCATCTATGATAATAATATTCATGCTCCATCACCCTTCGGTAATAATATTAGAATAGTTGTCCCCTTTCCTTCCTCACTATTTAAACGAAGGCTCGCATTTTTCATTAATTTAAATTTTTTTAACGGATTTGTAAAACCAATGCGCGAACTTTCTTCATTAATTAATTGTTGTAACTTTTTAGCGGGTATACCTACCCCATTATCTTGTATTTTAATCCGAACAAATTGTCCTTCTCTCTGGACACTTACTTCAATTGTACCTCCCTCTGGCTTTTTGGAAATACCATGAAAAACGGCATTTTCCACTAAAGGCTGTAGCGATAATGCTGGAATCATAAGTTGTATAGATTCATCAATATCATATTTGACAGTTAAACGATTACCAAAACGCATCTTTTCAATATAAAGATATGCTTTTACGAGCTCCAATTCTTCTTCAATCAACACCATACTGTTACGATAATGAACATTGAGCTTTGCACGGAAGTAAGTTGCTAGGCAGTATAGTGCTTCCCTTGTATTATCCATATCGGAATAGCTCAATCCAATAATTGTATTGAGTGTATTATAGACAAAATGAGGGGTCACTTGCGCATATAAATAATTCATCTCAACTTCGATTGCATCTATTGATGATTGTCTAACCGCTAATAATGATTCTATTCGTATAAGCAATTCATCAGTTGCTACAGGCTTTCGTAAATAATCATTCGCTCCTACTTGCAAGGTTAGCACTAAATCAGAATGTTTCATAATAGCAGTTAAAACAATGATTGGTAGTTCTAACATGTCATATTGCTTGCGCACTTGCTTACATAATTCATAGCCCGACATACCTTCCATCATTAAGTCGACTAGCATACAATCCACTTGATTCGTTTTGATGTAGTCGATAGCGTCAAAGCCATTATCAACACCAATCACTGTATAGCCCTTTAGTGCTAATACATCCGCTAAAACCTTTATATTGACATGATCATCATCTACTACAAGTATTTTTTTATCGTTTCCATTATGAATCAACGGTAGCTCAAGTTGTAATATTTTGGATGTGTTGGCACGTGAGACGATTGCGAATGAGTTTTCAATACCCACTTGCTCTTCTGTTGCAAGAGGCATTGTGAATGTAAAGATTGTTCCTTCTCCTAAAGTACTTTTTACATAAATATCACCATTTAATTTATCTACAATATTTTTTGCAATGCTTAATCCTATTCCAAGGCCCTCTTTCTGATGATTATTTTTCACTTGATAAAACGAATTAAAAATGCGTTCTAAATCCTGAGCAGGAATCCCTTTTCCGGTATCGCTTACCTCGATGACCATATGTTTCTCTTGCTGATAGGCAGTTACAGTAATTTCTCCAATTTCGGTATGCTGGATAGCATTGTGTAACAGATTGTACAACACCTGCTTAAAGCGCAATTCATCGGTCAGCATGGGTGGCAATGTCAAATCTACTTCAACGAGTAATCGTACGTGACTATTAGTAGACATCACACTGCGAATTTCTGCTACTACCTCATTAATCACCGTTATTGCCACTGTACGAGGAGAGACACGTATTTCGCCAGACATATAATTGGATGAAAACAGTAAATCCTCTACTAAATAACCTAAACGCTGCGTCACATTATGAATTAAAATCACTTGCTCCTGTTGGGTACGCTTCAACGGCCCCTCAGCACCTTCCATTAGTGACTTTGATAAATTCAAAATCCCATTTAACGGTGTGCGCAATTCATGGGAGGTTTTCAGTAAAAATTCATCCTTCATTTGATTGTGTACTAATAGCTCTTTTGATAATGTCTGTGCATCCGTAAAGGCCTGATTCATACGATAGTTTAGGAGTAAAGTGAAGCCAACTAATGTACAACCCAAAAATACCAATTTACTATACTCATTAGGTACTTCTATTAAAAAATTAATGATTACTAATAACGCATAACAGCAACCTCCTGTAAAAATGATTAATATATATCGTGCACCTTCTAGTTTTTTCAAGATAACACGGATTAACATCAATTGCGTGTAGCCAGTTAACAAAATAATCAAAGCTACGTATGTAATTTGTCGAATAATCATTGCTTGTGCAGTCATTTCACTTGTATCGATATAAAATGGATTATAAATACCATATAGAAAAAAAACGCAACCTAGTGAAATAACAATTGTATTGACAATTTTTTTATTCGCCACTTGTGGATACATAGTATAAAGAAAAAGTATTTGACAAATATCGATTAGAGGGATAACACCGAGCTGTAAACGTGACTGCGTAAAGGTTTCTGCTATAGGAAAAACTTGAAAGAAAATCTTGTGATTAGTAAAGGACGACTGAAAACCTATCAGTAACATATAAAGTCCGAAAAACAATTCTTCTTTCCTTTTGCGACTTTGTCCATAGATAGTCAGATAAATGATGCCAAAAACGATATATCCAAAAATCACCAATACATCAATTAACCTCTTGTGATCGTAGAAATTCTGTATGCTCTCCCTTGTTCCAAATTCAACAGGATAAATCATTCCCGCTGTCGGATATTTATTGTAGCTAGCTACCTGTATTAATATATCAAGCTCTTGCTCGTCACTTTGCCCAATGGCAATAAATGTATCATCATTTTCTGATTGAAAGCTTGAGAAAGACGTACTTGGGTTTCCTTTTCCCCCAACCTTAATACCATTAATGAAAACACGACTAGATGAGTGAATATAGCGAAAAAACAAACCATACTGCCCTTCTGTAGGAACCTTTACTACAAGATGATATGTACCGACAAGAGGACCTTTTTCATTGAATTGAAAATAATCCTCCCATTTATCAGGAACTTTCATAGATATACGCCGCTCTTCGAAATCATCTAATGACTGTTGAGGCGATATCAGAACGTTTGGATAAAAAGACCAATCTCCATTGAGCTTAATGGTGTTATTATTTTCAAGTTGCTCATTTGAAACAACCGTCATTCCCTGTTTCACAATACTGTCATTATTTTCTAAAAAATAATGCCTATTCCCTATTACAAAAACTATGGCAAATAGCATGAAGATACTAAACACTATTACAAAATCTTTTTTCATTATTATGTTCCTACTATCGTTTGATTTATTTACATACATTCGATTGCTTAGTCATTTATTTTTTTATGTAATTTTTTCTATTATAAAATATTTGAACAAATTCTGAACAATAATTGGGAAGTTATTTAATAATTTACCCATTCACAAAGCCACGTTCAAACAATTCATTAACATATTCATAGTAGTCAGAGGTTGTTTTGACATCCGTAAATACTTCCTATTTGCGGCTTTTGCCATGTTTGATGCCACAACAGCAATTACACTTGTAGCCATAGCTGCTTTAAATAGTTTGTCGTAAAGTGTTGTGCTATTTTTCATCTTTATGTTCTCCCCTTCACTAAATATCGGCTTCATGATTTTCCTATTTAGTCTATAAGGGATGCCTGAACAGAATCTGAACAGATCTTTTAAAAATATCAACTTATTACCAAAAAAATCTTTTCAATCAATAAATAACTGAAAAACAGGCTAAAAAATACTTAGCCTGTAATTGCCCATACTTATTCAATTAATCTGCTCTTGCCCCTCTTCATCGATGAAATATGCATGAGGTTTTGCAGCCTCTTCAATTTCGTTAAACGCCCAGTGAGATGCCTTTACATCTGGGAAGCTTGGTGTTGTCACACCATGTAGTGGACCGCGTTCAAACATACGGTTCATCATCACCACGGCTTGGGCACGTGTTAAGTGCTCATCTGGTGCGAAACTTCTGTCTGCGCGACCGTTAATAATGCCTGCATTACGATTCGCTTCAATAATCCATTGCGCCCAGTGGCCTTTTGTATCATTGAATGTAATTGCTACATTTTCTTCGATATGCAGCTGCTTATAGTTCGCGACCACTGTAGCCATTTGTGCACGTGTGATATTCTCACTTGCGCGGAAGTTGCCATCCACATCCCCATTCATAATACCGCGCTCTTTGACAAAGGCAATTGCGCCAGCTGCAAAATGATTACTTGGAATATCATTGAATGGTGCCTTGCTAACTGCTTGGCCATCTGTATAGCCTAAGATACGCGCAATCATCGTTGCCACTTGGGCACGTGTCACGTTTTTCTCCGGACCAAATGTACCATTAGGGAAGCCTTTAATGTATGCTTCATGGTGGTGAATAGCTTGCTTTTCCACCTGAATAATCGTAAATGTACTAAACTTGTCCACTGTGAAACGTAAGCCAAGTTCACCCTTCGCCTTTGTCACGACTTCAGGGAATACAACTTTTTTCTCGCCATCCGAATGTTCAATAAAGACAGCTAATTGGTCTAGGAATGCTTGTCGCTCAGCTGCCGCTACTGGCACATTAACACCTTTCAATGGAAGTGTCACTTGTACTGGTCGACTTGGCATATTCGTTTCAATCGTCATTGGACGAGCTACGACACGTACATTATTGCTTTGCAGTGTTTTACGGACAACCTTCTCCACTCTTGCACGTTCTTCAATCGCCTTACGCTCACTTTCCTTTTTCACAGGTACTAAACGGAAGTAGAAATTATCATTCACACCGTCCATTGAGCTGAGTGGAATTGCAATCAGTCCATTCTCTGTAGCAAATTCTAATGATAAACCATTGTCATGTAGTAATTGAAGAGATTGTTTCGCTATTTCTATCGTTACTTTATCTACTTCATCATTGACATCCGGAATGACGATACGAACAATGTTATTGCCAATTCGGTTCGCTTTTTCTACAGCTTCCTTCGAGTTCGCTTCTGTTAATACCACAAAATCTGTGATTTCACCCTTGGCATGTTTTGTGCGCTCAATTTCTACTGTTGTTTTTTCCAGTGGGTTTTCGCCATCAATTTCTAATGCCACTTGGATTTTCGTTGTAGTTGTACCAGGTTCAGTCGTTGTTGGTGGAGCTGTCGTCCATGTATCTCCGCCACCGCCTGAGCCTGATGACGAGTCAGCGGCACGATAAACCGTAATTGTATATTGTTTGACTCCTGTACCATCTTGAACCGTAATAACTACGGTATTTGCACCGACTTGGAGTGGAACAAGACCATTTGTCGCAACTTGTCCATTCACAGTCATCGTCACTGTAGCATCTGGATTGCTCGGGAGTGCTGTAAATGTTAATTGAGACGTTGCGTAATTCACATTCATTGTGTAATTTGTGACTTTTGATGAGAAGTTTGGACTTAATGCGCCTGTTGATGGTGTTAGTGAGCCTAGACCTGATGTTGGTTGTGTAGGTTTCTTTACAAGTGCATTCTGCGCTGCTGTTAATGCTTGTAAGGCATCGTCTATTTCTGTTTGCGTAGCGCTTCCTTTTGTCAACATAGCTATTGCATCATTTAACGCTTTTTGGTAGTTTGACCAACTTTCTGGTGTATAGCTACCTGCCGATAAGTTCGCTGATTCATCTACTTTAGCTTGCAATGCTGTTTTATCTACTGTAGGAGCAGTCGGGGCATCTATTAATGCATGACGCGCTGCAACTAATTTTTCCCAAGCTGCATTCACCTCTTCTTGGGTTGCTTGTGGATTATTGAATACATCTTGAGCATCTTTTTTTGCCGTTTCAAATGCAGACCAACTATCTTGCGTATAATTCAACTCGCTAAACCCAGCGGCAATTGTAAGCTCTTTTTGCAGATTCGTTTTATCAACTGTTTTATCCGGATCTACAAACTCCAATCCATCATGTTTTGCTTTTAAAGCATTGTAAGCTGCTTCTATGTCAGCTTGTGTTGCATTTGGATTGTCCAATACAGCTTTTGCTGCACTCAATACTGGCTCTAAGTTATTCCAACTTTCAGGAGTATAATCTTCGTTTGTTAAGCCTTCGACAATCTCCACTCGTGTCGCTAAAAGTGATTTATCTGGCGCATCGACTGTTAAAAGTTTTGATACTATGCCAGATGTATGACCATTAAGTTCGGCTGTATACTCGACATTGTATATGCCGTTAGGTATATCTTTGTTCGGTGTGATGCTCCAGTTTCCATGTTCATCTGCTGTTGTTGTTAACGTTATGTTATCAGAATTTTTGATTTTTACTGTTGCACCTGGTGTTGCTGTTCCAGTAAATGTTGGTTTACCTGTACTCACCGTTTCTGTTGGTGCTGTTACTCCCACTGTTGGATTTGGAGCTGCTGTATCTACTGTCATGTTTACCGTTTGTTTTGCTATCTTGTCGCCTTTTTTTGCCTCGACTTCGATTATGTAGTCGCCATCTACTAAGTCAATGCTTGGCGTGAATGCCCAATTGCCACTTCCATCAACCGTCGCATTCCCACTCGCATTTGGTACTTCATTGCCGTCTTTATCTTTAATCACAACTTTCACCGTTGCGTCTTTATCTACTGTTCCTTTAATGTCTGGTTTCTTAGTGCTCACTTTACCTGTTGGATCCGTGATTTGTAGAGATGGTATGGCAGTGTTTGTCATAGTTTCTTCAAAGCTATTTACCGGTACACCATCTGTACCTGTTAATTTTCCTTGTCCGTCATACTCTACTTTTACGGATTTACCAGTGGAATCTGTCCCTGGTAATGTAATCAGTAATTGCTTTGGATCAGCTGGATTTACTTTCACATCGGCATCAGTTAGTGTAATTGTTTCAGTTCCTACTGTCACTGTAAATCCAGTTGCTTCAGGTGCTGTTAATTTGATGTCTTTATCAAACGACACGATAATTTGATTTTGATTCGCTGTGATTTCTTCCACTTTCACGCTTAGTGGTGCTGGTGCATCCGCTGCAAACGTGAAATATTGACCATTGGCTAATGTCGCTTTTGCAGCATAATGAGGTGCGCCATTTAAAGTAATCTCTGTTAATGTATGTTCAGTCGCTAGTGCAAAATCTGTATCGCTGCTTCCTACTCGTAATGTTGTGTTTTCTGGAAGAGCACTCTTTGGAATGGCAATTTCTACTTCACCCACACTTCCTGTATTTTGTACTTTCCAAATACGTTCAGCATGATTTTTGTGAGTTGTGCCGATTTGCTTTGTGAACGCTAGATCCTTGCCGTTATCGGCCCAAATCAAATATTGTCCATCTGTAAGCGTACCTTGATTAGCCAAATTTGTAGCTGTAAGTGCCTCAACACCAATTGCAACCTGTGTACCTTCGTTAATGCTTCGGCTTTGCTTTTGCTCAAGGTCCTCTGCATTGTCACGACCGATACCAGCGATATTTTGTTGATACTTGGTGTTTGCATCCCACACAACCGTGTTATTCGTCGCAACGTAATTGCTAGCACCATCATTTAACGTAATGCCATATTTTACGGCTAAATACGTTTCAATTTTAGCAGCATCTGCACTTATTTCCCCATCATACAAAATAACCTCTGCCACATCAGCATTGAGACCTGAGAAGTTACTACCAGAAGCTCCAGGTCCAGTAGCTCCAATAACAGGTGTAAATGTAATGGGTTTAATTGTAATTGTTGGTTGGCCTACAGTAGTCAGCTGTCCATTTATTCTTGCTAATGCCTTTGTGCCATCATCATTCATTTCATAGTTTGCCATTTGGAATATTTTTCTATTAGCAGGTCCAAAAGAGCGCCATGTAGAGTTTGCACCTGTCCCTACTGCGAAATAGTTTCCACCGCTTCCACCCCCACCTAAAATCTGAGTACCGTACTTGATTATTTCCGTAGAACCAACAAGTGCCCCTGCAGTCCCAGCTTCAGGCCATTTATAAACCGCATATCCAGACTGGAAAGTAATCTGTTTATCTCCTACTAATTTAGCAGATTGATTATAGTGAGCTGCTCCACTTGGGTTATCAAATTTTACACTTGGGTTAAAGTTCACACCATTTACGTTATACTTCGGTGTTCTCTCTTCTTGTCCTGTTGGAATATCAAGTGTAAAATTCACTGGTGCTACAGATTGATCAGCCCAATGTGTTAAATTTCCAGCACTTTCTTTTACACCTTCATTTGATTTCAACCATAGTACTGGTTGTGTACTTACACCACCCGGATTCACAGGATCCGCTGCTAGCGCTTTTTTAGGCAACCCTGTCAGCGAAACACTACTTGTCACAAGTGTAAGTGAAAGCATGACCGTAAGTGAACGCTTCCACCATTTTTTCTGTTTCGTTTTGATATGCATCCTTTTCCCTCCTACCTATTTAAAACTCCGTTGTTTTTCATTAAATATTTTCGCCCCTTTCAAATTTTTAACACCGTCATACCTCAATTTACTATAGTCTTCCTGAACAGAATCTGAACAATTAGTTCTATTTGTCTATATATCAATTCTATCTACCTGCACATATAATCTATCCATATGTTCAGATTTTGTTTAGGTAGTCATTGTATAGTAGAGACAGTGCATAGAACAAAGGAATTTTGCTTATGATTATGTTAAATATTGTAACTATTTGGTTTGTTGTTATTTTCGGTGGATTAGGTATATTGAAATATATGGTTATACAAAAGGAGCGGAAAGTAAGAAAAGCGATGTTAGAAAAGCGGCTGGAGCATCTTATCCAAACGAATAAATTCAAATCGCCCCAAGAAAAAAACGAGTCATCCTAATGATATAGGAGTGACTCGTTTTGTATTTATTTATTTATTTATTTATTTATTTATTAAACCCATCCACGGAAGCGTGAAGCTTCTGCAGTGCGGCGAACACCTACCATATAAGCTGCTAAACGCATGTTAATGTTACGTGTTGTCGCTGTTGTATAAACGTTTTCAAACGCATCAACCATTTTTTTGTAAAGACGTTCTTCAACTTCTTCTTCTGTCCAGTAATAACCTTGGTTATTTTGTACCCATTCGAAGTAAGAAACTGTTACACCACCAGCAGATGCTAATACGTCTGGTACAAGTAAAATGCCACGATCAGTTAAAATTCTAGTTGCTTCAGAAGTTGTTGGACCGTTCGCTGCTTCAACTACAATGTTTGCTTTAATGTTGTTTGCATTATCAGCAGTAATTTGGTTTTCAATAGCAGCTGGCACTAAAATATCACAATCAAGTTCTAGTAATTCTTTGTTTGAAATTGTGTTTTCAAATAATGTTGTTACCGTACCAAAGCTATCGCGACGATCTAATAAGTAGTCGATATCTAAACCTTCAGGATCATGTAGTGCACCATAAGCATCTGAAATACCGATTACTTTTGCACCTAAATCATGCATGAATTTCGCTAGGAAGCTACCTGCGTTACCGAAGCCTTGAATAACAACGCGCGCACCTTTTATATCAATGCCACGTTTTTTCGCTGCTTCTTGGATAACGATTGTTACACCTTGTGCAGTCGCACGGTCACGACCTTGAGAACCACCAAGCACTAATGGCTTACCTGTGATGAAACCTGGAGAGTTGAATTCGTCCATACGGCTGTATTCATCCATCATCCAAGCCATAATTTGTGCATTCGTAAATACGTCTGGCGCAGGAATATCTTTTGTTGGTCCTACGATTTGACTAACTGCACGTACATATCCACGGCTCAATCGTTCGATTTCATCCATAGACATTTGACGAGGGTCACAGATGACACCGCCTTTACCACCGCCATAAGGTAGATCCACGATACCACATTTCAATGTCATCCACATTGAAAGCGCTTTAACTTCTTCCTCAGATACGGCCGGATGGAAACGAACCCCACCTTTAGTTGGTCCTACTGCATCATTATGTTGTGCACGGTAACCAGTAAATACTTTTGTTGTACCATCATCCATTTTCACTGGAATACGCACTTGTAGCATGCGAAGCGGTTCTTTTAACAATTCATACATTGCTTCGTCATAGCCAAGTCTATTTAGAGCCTCTTGAATGACTTCTTGAGTTGATGTGAACAGATTTAAGTTTTCAGACATTATTAAATCGCCTCTTTGTTTTTATAATGATAGTATATCGGCATCATTGTAACATACTTCCGAATTGAAATGTGAACATTTTGTTAAACTTTAAAAACTTTTTCAATTTGCTCAATTGACCAATCTAAATCCTCTTGTGAAATAACAAGTGGTGGCGCAAATCGAATGACAGTATCATGTGTTTCTTTACATAATAGGCCTAATTCTTTAAGCTTTTCACAGTACGGGCGTGCTGCCTCTGTTAATTCCATTCCGATAAATAAACCACGACCACGAACGTCTTTAATGACTGGGTTGTTAATTTCTTTTAATTTCCCTTTAAAGTATTCACCAAGTTCGTGTGAACGCTCTGCTAATTTTTCATCTAGTAATACTTTAATTGAAGCAATAGATACAGCACATGCTAAAGGATTACCACCGAAAGTTGAGCCGTGTGATCCTGGATTGAATACACCTAAGATTTCACGATTTGCAGCTACACAAGAAATCGGGAATACACCGCCGCCTAAAGCTTTTCCTAAAATGTACATATCAGGTTCTACTTCTTCCCAATCACATGCGAACATTTTACCCGTACGTGCTAAACCAGCTTGGATTTCATCCGCAATGAATAAAACATTGTTTTCACGGCATAGCTCGCGAGCAGCTTTTAAGAAGCCTTCTGATGGAATAACGATACCCGCTTCACCTTGAATTGGCTCAATTAAAAACGCTGCTGTGTTTGGAGTAATTGCTGCTTTTAATGCATCCAAGTTACCGTAATCTACTAACTTAACATTCGGTAACATTGGACCGAAGCCACGACGATATTCTTCGTCAGATGATAAAGATACAGCAAGCATAGTACGACCATGGAAGTTACCATTACATGCGATGATTTCAGCTTTGCCATCTTCTACGCCTTTTACATCATAAGCCCAACGACGAGCTGCTTTAAATGCAGTTTCTACCGCTTCTGCACCTGTATTCATCGGTAATACCATTTGTTTATTCGTTAATTTACCAACAAGCTCATACCATTCACCAAGGTTTTCGCTATAAAATGCACGAGAAGTTAATGTTACTTTATCAGCTTGTTCTTTTAACGCTGCGATAATTTTTGGATGACGATGCCCCTGATTTACAGCAGAGTAGGCTGATAGCATATCTAAATATTTGTTACCTTCTGGATCTTTTACCCAAGCACCTTCAGCCTCTGAAATAACGATTGGTAGCGGGTGATAGTTTGCAGCACCAAAATTTTGAGTTTGTTCAATAACTTGATTTGTTTTTGTCATATAGTTTTCTCTCCTTACGTTCATGATGAAAATCTCTGGTAGACTCTGTTTTTCTATAAGTAAATTCAATAGAATAATTTCAGCATTTTCTGAATATAAAAAGCAAGAATCTGCACACTACTCCTAGGTAAGCCACCTCGACATTAGCGCCTGCGGTTCTTGTCGGACTCACTTTACCAGGAGGAGTCTCGCAGATTCTCTTATAATTTATGCCTCCACATAATTGCGTCCGGAGGCAACTTCTTCTGTCAGCCGAAAGAAGTTATAGCATTTCAGAAGTTGTTTTTGCTTGCATGTGAAGTTGTAGATAGTCAGGGCCACCTGCTTTTGAGTCAGTACCTGACATATTGAAGCCACCGAATGGTTGGTAACCAACGATTGCACCAGTACAGCCACGGTTGAAGTATAAGTTACCTACATGGAAATCTTCACGTGCTTTTTCTAAGTTCATACGATTATTTGTAATAACCGCACCAGTTAAGCCGTATTCAGTATCATTTGCAATATCAATTGCTTGATCGAAATCTTTAGCTTTTGTAATAGCTACAACTGGTCCAAAGATTTCTTCTTTCATAACGCGTGCAGAAGGATCTACGTCTGCAAATACTGTTGGTTGGATGAAGTAACCAACTGAATCATCAGCTGTACCACCTGCAACAAGGCGACCTTCTCCTTTACCAATTTCAATGTACTCTGTTACTTTATTGAATGCTGCTTGGTCAATAACTGTTGCCATGAAGTTGTTGAAGTCTGATGGGTCACCAACTGTTAACGTGTTTGTTAATTCCACTACACGGTCAACAACTTGGTCATAGACATCTTCAACGATAATAGCACGAGAACATGCTGAACATTTTTGACCAGAGAAGCCAAATGCTGATTTTACGATAGATTGTGCTGCAAGCTCTAGATCTGCTTCTTTATCAACAACGATTGTATCTTTACCGCCCATTTCAGCGATAACACGTTTAATCCAAATTTGACCGTCATTTAATACAGACGCACGTTGGTTAATACGTAAGCCTACATCACGAGATCCTGTGAAGCTGATGAAACGTGTTTTTGGATGATCAACTAAGTAGTCACCTACTTCTGCACCAGAACCTGGTACAAAGTTCACAGCTCCTGCTGGAAGACCAGCTTGCTCTAACACTTCGATAAATTTATAAGCAACTACAGGTGTTGTTGAAGCTGGTTTTAATAATACAGTGTTACCTGTTACTAAAGCTGCCACCGTTGTCCCTGCCATAATAGCGAATGGGAAGTTCCATGGTGAAATAACAATACCAATACCTAATGGAATATAGTCATAACGGTTATATTCACCTGGACGACTTTCTACAGGTTGACCTTCTTTAATACGTAGCATTTGACGACCATAGTATTCTAAGAAATCAATTGCTTCTGCAGTATCTGCATCAGCCTCAGCCCATGGTTTACCTGCTTCTTTTGTTAAAAGTGCAGAGAATTCATGTTTACGACGACGGATAATTGCCGCTGCTTTAAATAGTACGTCTGCACGAATAGCTGGATCTACTTTTTTCCAAGTTTTGAATGTTTCGTCCGCAGCTTGCATTGCTTTTTCAGCTAGTTCTTTGTTTGCTTTTGATACGCGACCAATTACTTCTGTTTTCTTTGCTGGATTATATGAAATGATTTTATCTTCTGTCGTAATACGTTCTCCACCAATTATAAGTGGATAATCTTGACCTAAATAACCTTCTACTTTATTTAATGCTTCTAAATAAGCGTTGTAATTTGCCTCTTGAGTAAAATCTGTGAATGGTTCGTGTTTGTATGAAATCATACTAAATCCTCCCTCGTGAGATATGTTTTAAGTGTGCAAAAAACATTGACGCAAAATATCTTTGCGTTTAGAATATTCTTACACTTATTATAATGCAAAATTTCGTTGCATATTTCAAGTAAAAAATTTTTTGAGGTGCACATTTTATGAAAAATTTTGAACCTTTACTCCCTTTTTATGAGTTCATTGCAACAAATGTATCTGTTGGTATTCATGCTGTAGACCTTTCTGGCAAAACAATTATTTATAATACAAAGATGAAAGAAATTGAAGGTTTCCATTTTGATGAATTAGCAGATCGCTCTGTTATTGAAATGTTTTCCTTCCGCCAGCATGAAAGTACTTTAATGCGAGTATTACAAACAGGCAAAAAGGAGATCAATGTAAAACAAACTTATTGGAATAAAAATGGTCATGAAATTACAACGATTAATGATACTTTTCCACTTTATGTTGAAAATAAACTAATTGGAGCGATCGAATTTGCTCGTGACATTACATCACTCGAAAAGCTAGTTTATCAGCCTCTTCGTCGATATGATGAACCTTTAACATTCGATATGATTACAGCTGTATCCGAATCGATGCGACAAATTATCGCAAACGCCAAAAAAGCAGCAGCTGTGAAATTACCGGTATTACTAATTGGAGAATCGGGTACAGGAAAGGATTTAGTCGCAGAGGGCATGCACCATGCAGTATCGGCTGATCCTGAAGCATTTGTAACTCTAGTGAGTCGTCGCTCTGCTCAATCTGTTTTAGACAAATTACAGGAGCTCTTACAAGATGACAAAGCATACACTTTTTTCTTTGAACGCATAGATTTTTTAAGTCTAGATATCCAAGAGCAACTTTTAGAGATATTACAATCTCTTCCACAGTCTAAATACATGCTCATCGGTAGTGTCGGAAGCGACCCTATTGCATTGATTGAGGAGAAGAAACTTTCAAAATCACTGTATTATTTCTTTGCTACAATGTCTATTACCATCCCAAATCTAACAGATCGAAAAGAAGATATTCTTCCATTCGTAGATGATTACTTTAACCGCCATCGAGAACGCTTCGCTTCAAATGTCGCGAATCTAGCACCTGATGTACAGGATTTATTCTTGCAATATGATTGGCCAGGAAATTTAAAAGAGCTTGAGCTATTACTAGATGAAATTGTGTCATTTATGACCACTGAATCAACAGTTACCTCAGATTTATTACCAATGCATTTCCGTTTCAAGGTACAGCAGCAAGACACATCTAATCACGAGCCGGAATTCTTTATGTTCCAGCAACAGAACGATGTTATGCCGCTCGATGCTTATTTGCGTGAAGCCGAATCATATTATGTGCAAAACGTCTTAAATTTATATGAAGGCAATATTACAAAGGCCGCTAGTGCACTTGGCATGAGTCGTCAAAACCTACAATATCGAATTCGAAAAATAAAAAATCAATAGTTATATTTGAATACAAAAAAACGAGGGTACCTTCATATTTGAAAGCATCCTCGTTTTTTTATCACGCATTAACAGGCAGTAATTTATATCTCAAAATTCAGCAAAAGCAAAGAAGTTAGGTAAAATAACTGCCAGTAAACGCCCGATCAGTGGAAACTAGTAATCAGTGGAGATCACTGATTACAGTTTTACTTTATTGTCCTGACTGTTCGATCCAGTCCTGTAATTTATCTTTTAGGGAATTAAAACCATTCGCATCCGATTCATCTACACGGTCCTGCAATGATTTACGTGGTAGTACATCTTTTTTACGCAATGTAGCTGGGCGCTCCTGCAAAGCACGAATCGATAAACTAATTTTTTCGGCATCTTCATCGATTTCAAGTATCTTCACTTCGACCTCTTGCCCAACTGACAAAAATTCACTAACGTCCTTTACAAAGCCGTACGTAATTTCGGAAATATGTACAAGGCCTTGTGTATCTTCATCAAGCGCAACAAATGCACCATATGGCTGTATACCTGTAACTTTACCAGTCAACACGTCCCCTAATTCATATTTTTGTCCCATAACCTTTGCCCACTTTCTTTTTGTTTGCTACGTATATATCACCATAAATTATAACATAGGTGTATTAGTGGGGCAAAAAATCTCCTTACTCGTTAATAGCACTAATTAGGTAATGCTGTCCACCATTTTTAGTTACTACAGAGGTTAATTTAAAGGATAATTGCTGTCCAATTACTCCATGTGCTGCACTTTTTACAGTGGCTCCAATATGAAGTGAGTAACCCTCTATTTCATGAAGAGATTTAAAATTTCCCATCCCATCAAACTGAACAACTTTATCTATATCCAAATCATCAGTTAGTAGTGTTTGAGCTACTTCTCGATCACCAACCCCATGAGCATATAAAAATAAACTAACGATATTTATTGGATTTAATGTGTCAATAATTGTCTCGTCTCTCGTCTCAACATACGAATTATAAAGAGATTTAGTTTGCTCAATCCAATCAGGATTAATTGCTATACTTGTTGTCCCATCCTCCGTCTGCATATACGTGTCTTCTCGCGCATATAAAATCCCCATCCATATATCGTATGGTGTTAACTGTTCTAGAGTTTTGGATTGTCCAGTCAACTTTATTTCATCTAGTATTAATTGAGCAGTTTTGCGCATTGCCTCACCATATTCACCATTCGCAATAATCGTTAGTAGATCCATGTATTCAGGCTTAAATTGACCAGTTTTTGTGCGAATTGGATTGCTGTCAGTTCCTTTAATAATGGCAAGCCACGTATTTTCAAACTCTCCCTTTAATACGTTAAAATTAACCTGCTCAGTAGATTGATCTGCTACAAGTGTTTTTTCATAGAGACGCAGAATAGTGGCAGAATCCTCTATAGAATAAAGTAAATCTCCGCCAACAAGTAAAGAGCCTGTAGCCAAGTATTTAAAATAACCTAATACATTTGGGTGAAGGCGGTCCAAATATTCGGGCGCGTCTTTTCCGAATACAGGATTAGGTCGAAAACTATAACTTTGTCCATTATATCGCAATTCCAAATATTGCCTTTTAGCCGTAGCAATTAATTTATTTAGGTCTGTAGGGAGACTTTTTGGTTTTTGTGATAATACTTTTTCATACGGAGCAAGTTTATTGGAATAATAGCCTGCAATTTCTTCTACCGAGTTAGAATATATACTATAAAAGTAATAAGATTCTTCAAACGACATAGGATTTTCGAAAGTTTCGATACTCTGTATTAGCTCCCGTGGCGTTTGTAGATTATCCAATGCATCTTTTTCTAAACTTTTTAAAAAGTCATTATTATTGGTGTTCTGTATTTCTATAAACATCTCTTTTCTTTTAGGTAAAGAATAAATTTCAGTATCTGCAATTTGAACTTTTGATATCTCACTAAACTCTTTCTCTGGTATATCGAGCTCTTTACGCATCTGCTCACGTTTTTCTTGATATTTTTTTGTAAAGTTTGAAACCCATTCGTTATATTTTTGTTCTTGTTCCTGTTCAGCTGTTTGAACAAAAGTCGATGGATCAATGACATACGACGAAATAAGAACACTTAATAAAAGTACACTTGCAATGCTTGCTATCCAGACAGCTGGCTTTTGCCATCTTAAGGGGGGCTTTTTTGTTGTTATGATTTCTGGCGAATGTTGTGTTGCATTTTCTGCTTCGATTTGTGTGAAAACGGCTTCTGGATCTAACTGTGATTCCATGCGATCATAGGATTTTTTTAGAAGCTCCATTCGTTTTTCAAATTGTTTATCATCCATTTTCAACACTCCCCTCCTGCATTAACACCGCTTTGAGCTTTTCCTTTGCACGTAATATACGAACTTTGACAGTTGATAACGAAATATTTAGTACCTCGGCTATCTCCTCATACTTTAATTCATGGAAGTAAAATAATATAAGAGGATAAAGATATTTTTCATCCAGTTCGTTAATGGCATTATGTAATAGCCTATCCTCCTCAAAATTAAGGGCATGCTTTTCTGCTGAAGATGAGGGCATTTGTTGCTGAGCACTTAGCTTTTCTTCCTTTGCCTGCTCTCGTTGTTCTTTGCGATAATAATCACGTGTTGCATTTAATGTGATTTTATAGAGCCATGTCGTAAAACGATCCTGCTTAAATTGATGTAAAAAACGATAGAGCTTCACAAATACCTCCTGCGAAACATCTGCTAAATCATCACTATGTACGCCGCATTGAAAAGCAAATTTTTCAACTGTTCGTTGATGTATTCGGATCAGCTCTATATAGGCGTCTTTGTCTCCTAGCTGAGCCCGTTCTATTAATTCAGTTTCTGTCACAGTCATCCCCCCCTTTGCACATGTAACGAATCATCCCTCCTAATTGTTACATATTTAAACAAATTTTACTTTTTTAATAATTTACCCAAACACTTATTATGCCTCTAAAATTACCCCGGTTGCACAAACGAAATTATTTTAGAATATCTATAAGTCATTTCTGAAATTTGCTTGTGTAACGAGAATATTGCTGTAAAATGAAACTTTAGTATAAGGAGGATTTATTTTCGTGTCTTCGAGAGATCAATTTACATCTAAAATTGGGTTTATTTTAGCTGCCGCTGGAAGTTCTATAGGGTTAGGAGCGATTTGGAAGTTTCCTTATATGGCGGGTACTAACGGCGGAAGTGTTTTTATTTTATTATTTATCCTATGTACATTTTTCATCGGCTTGCCGGTATTAATTGCAGAATTTATGATTGGACGTCGCGGGCAAAAGGATGCCGTCACGTCGTTCAAGGAACAAGCGCCAGGAAAACCATGGTACTTAATAGGGTGGGGCGGCATGATTATTGCCGGTCTAATACTTTCATTTTACAGTGTTGTTGGTGGCTGGATTTTAAGCTATTTAGGCCGTTCCCTAACGTTCCATTTCAATAGTTCAAATGGTAATTATGCAGATTTATTTAGTAACATTATTTCAAGCCCATTTGAAGCGGTGATTGTTCAAGGGTTATTTATGTTGTTAACTGTAGTGATTGTATCAGCTGGTATTAAAGGCGGGATTGAAAAAACTAGTACATGGATGATGCCACTGTTATTCATCTTTTTCATCGTATTAGTTATACGTTCTTTAACTTTGGACGGTGCAATGGAAGGCGTCAAATTTATGTTCGTCCCTGATTGGTCCTATTTAAATGCGGAAACATTTTTAAAAGCGCTTGGACAAGCATTCTTCTCGTTAAGTGTTGGGATTGCGGTAATGATCACATACGCTTCCTATTTGTCGAAATCAGAAAAGATTGGAAATTCAGCCATCAATGTGGCATCGATGAATATCATTATTTCTTTACTTGCAGGTCTAGTAATTTTCCCAGCAGTGTTCGCACTTGGCTATACTCCTGATCAAGGCCCTGGCCTCGTTTTTATTATTTTACCTGCTGTTTTTGAACAATTACCTCTTGGTGGTCTATTCTTAACGATTTTCTTCGTACTCTTACTATTTGCAACAGTTACTTCTTCCATTTCCATGTTAGAAATTGTCGTGGCTATCGCAATTGGAGATAAGCCTGAAAAGCGTAAAAAAATCGCTTGGATTGGCGGTATTATTATTTTTATTGTCGGTATTCCAAGTGCATTATCATTCGATATCCTATCTGATGTAAAAATTTTAGATCGTTCTATTTTCGACTTTGTAGACTTCTTGACGAATAATATTGGTATGCCAATTGGAGCCTTACTAATTTCTATCTTTGCAGGCTATTATTATACAAAAGATATTTCTCGTAAGGAGCTTGCCTCATCTAGTCTGATGTTCAATATTTGGTATATTTTAATTCGGTATGTTTCTCCAATAGCGATAGTAATTATTTTCATCCAGGGGATCTTACCTTTGTTTAAATAAAAAAACGAGGTTGTCTCTCAATTGAAAGTGACAACCTCGTTTTCTATAGAAAAGCAAAAGCATCATTGCGTCCGGATTCGGCTTTGTGCTTAGGCCAACAGATGTTTTTTGCGCGTAAGCGTAGTGCTAACGCAGCGGCAGCGGCATATGTTTTTTGCGCGTAAGCGTAGCGGCAGCGGTATGATGTTGGTCACTCAGTCATTGCTACAGGACGTGGTGTTCTTATACTGAGTTCCTTTATTTTAGCGGATGTTTTGACTCCCGCTAAAAAGAAGTTAAATAATGCATTTTGCTTCAAATTTTATCGCAATAAGTTTGTACGAAATAGCTACACAATCTTCAAATGGAATCCATTCTTCAAACGAATGCTCATATGTTTCTTGAATAACCTTTGCAAGAGTAGATGGATCATCAATACCTTGCAATGCTGCTACAACATCTGCAGTTTCAGTATCATAATGATCTGGACCTAAGTGGAATGGATCCCACTCCTCTAGCAGACGTACGGCTGCTTGATTCATTTTTATATTTTCCAAAATACTCACCTATTATCCTTTTATCATACTCGTATGATACCATAGTAAATAAAAAAGAAAAGAGTGATTTGCTTGTCTATTTTCGATCAAACTATTAAACGTCGTTGTACAAACTCTGTAAAGTGGGACGCAATGGAAAATGTATATGGGCTACAAGATGCTTCAGACATACTACCAATGTGGGTAGCTGATATGGATTTCGCTGCTCCAGTAGCCGTATCAAAAGCGCTACAAGAGCATGCTGAAAAGACAGTTTTCGGCTATAGCTTTGTTAGTGATGAAGCAGTGCAAGCGATTGTAGACTGGCAGAATGCTCATCATGATTGGCACATTGACAAAGATTCAATTGTTTTCTGTAACGGTGTTGTTGCTGCTTTAGCGGATAGTATCAAGGCATTTACAAATCCAGGAGATAAAGTACTTATTTCCTCACCTGTCTACCCACCATTTTATAACATTCCAAAAAGTAATGGCCGAGAGATTGTTAGTTGTCCTTTAGTAGAAAAAGATGGCACATTTGTCTATGACTTTGAAGCCTTTGAACAAGCACTTGCTCAAAATGTGAAAGCCTACATATTGTGTAATCCTCATAATCCTGGAGGCTATGCATGGGATGAAGTTACATTAAAGGAAATCGTACGACTATGTGCAAAATATGATGTAGTGATTATTTCCGATGAAATTCATTCTGATTTAATGTTAGATGGCTCAAAACATACACCATTAGCAAAAATCGCTGGTGATGAAATTGATCGTATTATTACGTGCATGGCACCGACAAAAACATTTAATCTAGCTGGTATTCAAGTCGCTTATATGATTGTGCCGGATAAGGAAAAGCGTATGCTACTAGAAGCAGTTCATATGGCTAGTGGGCAAGGCTCCTTAAATACCTTTGCTTCTGTTGCACTTCAAGCTGCTTATACAGAGGGTTCCCCATGGTTAAATGACATGCTTTCTTATATTTCAACTAATATGGACTATGTGATTTCTGAATTAGGGCAATTACCTGGCATCCATATTAATAAACCTCAGTCCACATATTTACTTTGGATTGATTATCGAGAATTAGGACTTGATGAAAAAGAAATCATGAAACGCTTGCTGGAAAATGGCAAGCTAGCATTAGAGCCTGGGACAAAATATGGTGAAGAGGGTCGTGGCTTCCTACGTATGAACGTCGCTTGCTCATTTGACACAGTGAAAGACGGTGTTCAGCGCTTTAAGCAAGCACTTCAGCAATAGAAAATAAATAGCGAAGGATATCTCAAGTTTTCCCGAGATATCCTTTTTTTGTTTAGAAAATATATCTCATATGGAGAATGGTACTAAGAAAACAATACATGAGGTGTTTTGGCATAAAATAAATGCGAAAATACAAATGCCCCGCAGTCCTTAAAGGCTGCGAGGCATCTCGTACAATCAATTATGCCTCGGCATAATTGTAGGCTATAGGCTAACAGATGTTTTTTGCGCGAAAGCGTAGTGCAACGAAGCGACAGCACAGATAAAACCGTGTTGCTGTCGCTTCGCTTTCGCACAGATAAATTGCCACAGGACGTGGCGTTCTTAGACTGAATCCCTCTAATTCAGTGGGTGTTTAGACACCCGCTAAATACAGTTAAATATTTTGCTGATTGTTTGTATTATTTTTCTCTGAAAGAATACGTGCTTCGATTTCCTTTGATTTCATTTCTTGTTTCTTAGAAATCTTACGGAAAACAGTAAAGACAACAATACATAAAATAAGCATTATTAAAAATTCAAAAGCTGCAGGAATGTAGCCTGATTTATCTTCTGGGAAATATAAAAATTGATACATTAAATGTTTCATGTTTTACACGTCCTTACAATTATTATTCAAAAACTGTAATTGACTCGATTTTCACATCTTCTACTGGTTTATCACGCATGTCTTTTTCTACGTCTGCAATTTTGTCTACGATGTCCATTCCTTCAACAACATGACCAAATACTGTATGTTTATGGTCTAACCAAGGAGTACCACCATTTTGAGCATATGCTTCAATAATTTCTTCTGGGAAGCCAGCACCTTGTAATTGACGAAGCATATCACTTGGAAGGTGCTTCATTTGTACGATAAAGAATTGTGAACCATTTGTGTTTGGACCCGCATTTGCCATTGAAAGGGCACCGCGAAGATTAAATACGTTTTCAGAGAACTCATCCTCGAAAGAGTTACCCCAAATTGATTCACCGCCCATACCTGTACCAGTTGGGTCACCACCTTGAATCATAAAGTCTTGGATCACACGGTGGAAAATGATGCCGTCATAGTATCCTGATTTTGCATGGCCTAAGAAGTTTTCAACAGTTTTTGGTGCATGCTCTGGGAATAATTTAATTTTGATGGCACCTAATGTTGTTTTCATTTCTACAAGTACTTCGCCTTCTAGTACTTCTGTTGTTAATTGTGGAAACATTGAAGTCTCTCCTTTAAATGTAAAATTTCAGTTTCAATGAAAATGATAGCACTATCATTTCTGACCTCATTTTAGTCTAACATACTTCTTAATGGTTTTCTTCACCAAAGTATTGACGATTTTTTGCACTTTTAATTTTTTAGCTTATCACCATACCGTGGGGTTGATTTCCGTTCCGGTTGGACGCTTCGCTTTCGCACAGACAAAACCCAGTTGCTGCCGCTTCGCTGCAGGATCTCGAGCCAACATGTTGTTTGTCACGAAGGCGTTATCACAGTACTGGTTAAGAAATATTCTTTCATATTAACCCCCTTAGTATATTTTTTATGATTGTTCATATATTCCGTTGGTCAATCGTAAAAATGGATTATATGGATAATGATAAAAAAAAACGGAGGGATTGAAATGAAATTCATACAAAAAATAAGTGTAATCGGACTGTCGGTATGTATGTTGAGTATCGTTTTTTCATCTGCCAGCATGGCAACAAAAACCGTTACAGAAGAGCACCTGAATTCAGTAAATGATAAAAATAAAAAAGAAGTTAATTATTACAAAAACGACTCCGCCAAAATATTAGCACAAGAAACAAAAACGGTACTGATTAAAACAGTAAAAGAGGATCAATCATTATTAGAGCAAAAAACAAAAGAATTTGAAGAAAAAATGAAAAAGGAACAAATAGCCTTTATTGAAGAGGGTTTGAAAAAAGCAACAACGCTTCAAGATGTAGAAAAAGTAAAAAGTGAAGCAGCCAGCTTATTAACAAAAGAAAAAGAATTGTTTAAAGCAGAAAGTGAAAAATATGTAAAACCAATGATTGATACGGAAAAAATGAACTTAGCGATGATTTCAAGTTCATATAAGACGTTTAGAGATGACTTTTTCACCTTTAACAAACACGGATTCTATTACTATGATGTCGATAAAAATGAATTTGTTCCAAACAATAAAGTAAATACAACAAAAGAGGTAAAAGAATTTGAAAAAAAACACATAGAAGATACAAAAGTAAAAGATAATCCAATCAACACCTTAATCCTGTTCATTCTCCTTGGATTGTTATGTATAATTCCTCTTTTCATAAGTAACAGACAAAAAAACAGAGCGTAATCTTTGTTGCTGCTAGTAGCCTTCGTTCTCTATCGCTAACCCTAAGGAGTTGCCAAACCTCCACTCCAATCAACTTATTTACAGGAACACGCATTCCTATAAAATAACACCCCACTTTTTAGTTTTATCGACATTCGCCTTCCTAAGAGCAAAAAGGATTTACACAAAACTGTGTGTGAATCCTTTTACTTTATTATGTCGCCCAGCCTCTACTCCAATCATTAATAAGCTTTAACAACCGTCATCTCCAACTTCATGGCAAAATTAATTATTTGATAAATACAAATAGGTCGTAACGCGTATTTGGAAACTATCCAAATTATGTTATTCTGTTGAGTGACTCATATTTAGAGTGGAGGCACACATGAAAAAGGCTTTTGGTTTTTTTATCATTTTACTGTCCTTACCTGTCCTTTGGTGGATTAGTACAAATATTAGGACAGAGATCAATGCGGCACAAGCGCATGAGGAGGAAATTGCTAGTGCTATTCATTTACCGGAAGTACAGCCACAGCTTCCAGTAACACTTATTGATCGAAACGGCAAAACATTTAGCGAGGAATATGTCGAATGGCGTCAACCTCTAACATTACAGGAAACCCCAAAAATTGCCCAGGAAATTTTTATCGCAAGTGAGGACGCACATTTTTATGAGCATATCGGCTTTGACCTCAGTGCGATCATCCGTGCAGTTGTTGCTAACTCAAGCTCAAATTCAGCTTCTCAAGGTGCTAGCACCATTACACAGCAGCTCGTTCGTATGCGTTATTTATCCGATGAAAAAACATATGAACGAAAATTAACAGAGATTTTTTACTCCTATGAGCTTGAGAAAGAATTTGATAAAGACGAGATTTTAACGATGTATCTAAATGAAGCCTATTTTAGCAATCAAGTTTATGGAATTGGTGGAGCAGCTACATATTATTTTCAAAAACCACTCCAAGAGCTATCTATAGCTGAAATTGCTTTTATTGCTGCCATTCCAAATAACCCCTCGCTTTATAATCCTTTAAAAAACTTTGATAAAACAAAAGCGAGGCAAGAGCGGTTATTAGATACACTCGCAGCGAGTGGCGCTATAACAAAAGAAGATGCCACTACATATAAAGCTGAAACTATAACGTTAAATGTAAAGAATAAAGCGCAAAGCTACCCTATGTACAGCACGTATGTCCTACAAGAGCTTAGATGGTTAGTTGCAGAAAAAGAAGGTTATTCAGATCGACTTGCAAATACACAAGGCGAGGAAGAGAAGAAAAAAATCAAAGCGCAGCTAGACAATCGACTCAATACATTATTCCAAAATGGATTAACGATTTATACCGCGCTTGACCCAGACAAACAAGCACATGATGAGAAAAAAATGACTGCAATTCTAGGCTCAGGTAAATTACAAGCAGCTGGAGCAGTTATTGATAATACATCCCGAGAAGTTGTTAGTCTTTATGCTGGGAAAAACTACGAGAAGTTTGGTTATCATCGTGCCTTTCAAGGTACGCGTCAGCCAGGCTCTGCCTTTAAACCGTTAGCGGTGTACGCTCCTTTCTTTGAAACGACAGCTCACACACCTGATTCTATAGTAAGTGGTGGCAGTTATTGTGTCGGTTCATTTTGTCCGCAAAACTATGGAGGCTTTAAATACGGTGATGTACCAATTCGAGTAGCATTTCGAAATAGTTACAATACATCGGCTCTTCGTCTCTTTAACACAGTCGGAATTGACACAGCCTTTAGTTACTTAGATCGCTTTCATTTCCGCTCCATCGTGGCAAAAGACCATGATTATGCTCCTGCCTCTTTGGGAGGGTTAACGTATGGTGTTACAGCACTTGAGCTAGCAGATGCTTATACAAGCTTTATAGACGGCTCATACGTACTTGCCCATAGCATCCGTAAAGTAACAGCATCTGATGGCACGGAGCTTTACAGCTGGGATTCAGCACGCGATCAAATTTGGTCACCGAAAACGGTTAAGTATATGCGTTCGATGCTTACAGATGTTGTTACTAAAGGTACAGGACAAGGCGTTTATAGTAGAAGTAACTATGTCGGTGCCAAAACGGGAACAACTAACGACTATCGCGACTACTGGCTTGCTGGATTAAATGATGAATACACTGCAGCAGTATGGCTTGGCTACGATAAGCCACAATCTATGGAGAGTTTAGAATCTTATAAGATTCACCACAAGCTATTTAATGTTTTACTGGAATAAAAATCAATTATGCCTCGGCATAATTGTAGCTGACGCTTTGCTTTCGCTACATAAAACATTTGTTGCTGTCGCTTCGCTTCCGCACAGATAAACAATACGTCCGGAATCGGCTTTGTGCTTAGGCCTGCGTGAGAGCCGACACGATGTCGGTCGTTTCGGTAATGCCACAGGACCTGGCGTTTTTACCGATGCAGGTCAGTTAGCCGTTATCGCATGGATGCGATGATTTTAGGCTAACATCCTTTAAGCACTCCTTTCCGATTCCGTGACATCCGCCGGAGGCTTAACTTCTTACAGCGGATGTCTTTTGTACCGAAAGCGTAGCGACAGGTACAGATGTTTGGACAACCGCTGTAAGAAGTTAAAAGGAGCAGCCCTGAGTGAAATTCTTCACTCTAGGGCTGCTCCTTTATTGTTTTAACGTTACTATGTAATTTAATAAACCACGGCATTTAATGAGCAAACGGTAAGCTTGCCAAAATACCATTATACAATTTTAAAACAACATAAACTAATAGCGATAATAGTATTGTCCACATAAAAAGCTCAAATACTAATAAGCCAATCGTTCCACCCATCGACATAAAATGACTCATTTTATAGATAAGGTAAATAAAGTAGATAAAAACAGTTAAGATAAAAATACCTACTAAAACGTAAATAAATTGAATAGCAAAGGCTGAACAGATTGCACCAACCAATAAAATGATGTATCCACCTCGTGCTTGATTAACTGTCGCACCATCATGATCCTTTGAGAAAAACAACATTCCTAGTTCATGAATAGTTTCCCCTACTAATTTTAATGCCGAAAATAACATAAAAAAGATTACTGCAAAGACAATTAGCAAGAATACACGGAGCTCGAAATCGGATAAAAAC
The DNA here is from genome assembly GCF_044763105.1 of Lysinibacillus sp. NPDC096212. Lineage (NCBI taxonomy): Bacteria > Bacillati > Bacillota > Bacilli > Caryophanales > Bacillaceae > Lysinibacillus > Lysinibacillus sp. NPDC096212. Next base: position 33,060 of record NZ_JBIWFQ010000005.1, read on the forward strand.
TCACGCATGCCGGAATACACACCGATTGCATGAAAAACTAGCAACGATTCACTTACTGCATACATTCCAAATGTCAAACTAAACAATAAAATCGTAATTAATGGTAGATAACCATAAATATAAGGGTTCTTCATAAATTTTTTTCCTCTATTATTATTGATAACTTCCTATTTATAATATATCCAAAATTCTTCCACTATCGCAAGCTAAATCCTATGAGCATATGCATTCATACAAAAAGTACGATATAATTAACATACTTATCTGCATAAAGGAGGATTTTTTTGTTACAAGTACTTTATATTTTCATTCCAATGCTTGCTGCAATATTTGTGCCACTTTTATATAAAAGCATTAAAAATATTCACACAGGCTGGTTTGTTCTTGCGGTACCTGCTACACTCGCGATTATTTACGCGTCTTATATCGGAAAAGTAGCAGATGGTAAAGTATTTCTTGAAGAGCTTCCTTGGATTCCATCGCTTGATATTTCCATCGTTTCTTATTTAGATGGACTTAGCTTGCTGTTCTCATTACTGATTACTGGAATTGGCTCATTAGTCGTACTTTACTCTATTTTTTACTTAGACAAACATAAAGAAAAATTACATAATTTTTATGTTTACCTATTATTATTTATGACCGCAATGCTAGGAGTAGTACAGTCAGATCATTTAATTACGCTGTACTTCTTTTGGGAACTAACATCTATTTCATCATTTTTACTGATTGGCTATTGGTATTCTCGTGATGCCTCTCGCTTTGGTGCACTTAAGTCAATGATGATTACAGTCGGTGGCGGCTTAATGATGTTAGGAGGATTCATCCTTCTTTATATAATGGGAGGAACGTATTCAATCCGTGAACTTATTATCATGGCACCTAGTTTAGTGCAGCATCCGCTGTTCACCTGGTCGCTCGTTTTAATACTTCTAGGAGCATTTACGAAATCTGCCCAATTCCCATTCTACATTTGGTTACCAGATGCAATGGAAGCGCCAACACCAGTAAGTGCATACCTTCACTCTGCAACAATGGTAAAGGCAGGTATTTATTTAGTTGCACGCTTTACACCGATTTTTGCTGTTTCTGAGCTTTGGGTATGGCTCGTTACAGGCGTAGGTATCTTAACGCTATTCTGGGGTTCATTCTTTGCTGTGAAGCAAACAGATTTAAAAGGGATCCTTGCTTTCTCTACAGTGAGTCAGCTTGGACTTATAATGTCATTGCTCGGCGCAAGTGCTTTGGCGTTTCATGGCAACGGGGCAACAGATACTATTAAATTTGCTGCCTTTGCGGCGATTTTCCACCTTATTAACCACGCAACATTTAAAGGAAGCCTATTCATGATTGCTGGTATTGTCGATCATGAAACAGGTACACGTGATATTCGTAAGCTCGGAGGCTTAATGAGTATTATGCCGCTTAGCTTTACAGTAGCGGCAATCGGAAGCTTATCAATGGCTGGTCTACCGCCATTTAATGGCTTCTTAAGTAAGGAAATGTTTTTAACTGCAATGCTTGCACTGCAAAATTTCGAATTTTTAGGCTTTGAAACATGGGGAGCACTCTTCCCGATTGTTGCTTGGATTGCTAGTATATTTACATTTGTCTATAGCTTCTATTTTGTTTTCAGAACATTTACTGGTAAATATACACCAGAAAAATTACCTCATAAACCACACGAAGCACCGATTGGCATGCTAATTTCGCCGATGATTTTAGCAGCATTAGTCGTAACAATATTCTTTATTCCGAACCTAGTTGGTGATACTTTTGTAAAGCCAGCAGTACAAGCTATTCAGCCATTCTTATATGATTCACCGAAGGATATTGATATTCATGTGGCAGCCTGGCATGGTGAAATTACACCTGAATTGCTTATGACGTTTGGCATAGTAATTGTTGGGGTTCTATTATTTGTAGCGTTACCGAAATGGCAGGGTATTTATCAAAAATTCCCACGAGCTTTAACATTAAATAATGCATACAACAAGATTATGCTTGGACTAGATGTTGGGTTAAATCGCGTATCACGTCTTTATATGACAGGCTCTATGCGTCACTACCTGCTGTATATGTTTAGTAGCATTACAGCAATTGTAATAGGTTCTTTATTTGTGAAGGATGCTTTTACAGTCTCCTTCCAAGATACTGCACCTATTCATCCTTACGAGATCATTTTAGTTTTGGTGTTAGTCGTTGGAACAGCCATTACTATTTTAGCAAAATCACGTTTAACAGCCATTATAGGTCTTGGTGCAGTGGGCTACACAGTAGCATTATTCTTCGTTATTTTTAATGCTCCTGATTTAGCATTAACACAGCTTGTCATTGAAACAATTTCTGTTGCGCTATTTTTACTAGCGTTTTATCATCTGCCTAAGCTTGGAAAACGAGAAGAGCGCATGAGATTCCAATTAAATCGCGCGATTGTTTCCATTGCAGTCGGTGTTATGGTTACGCTTTTAGCACTGTCTGCACATTCACAAAAATTGATTCCAACTATTTCGAAGTATTATGAGGAAACAGTTTATTCAAAAGCAGGCGGTGGAAACATTGTCAACGTGATCTTAGTAGACTACCGTGGCTTTGATACATTATTTGAAATTACAGTACTAGCTATTGCTGGAATGGCCATTTTAGCAATGATAAAGCTACGCATGAATAGAAAGGAGAAAACACATGAAAACAAATGATGTCATTATACAATTTACAACAAAAATTGTATTCTTCATTATTTTCTTCTTCTCCATTCATATTTTTCTCGCTGGTCATTACACACCTGGAGGCGGCTTTGTTGGTGGACTTTTAACATCGAGTGCTATTGTACTCTTAGTCCTTGCCTTTGATTTAAATACGGTTCGTAAGGTTTTACCTATAAATTATACGTATTTAACAGCAATTGGCTTACTACTTGCACTGGCAACAGCCGCTTTCCCAATGTTTGTAGGTCAACCGTTTTTTACACATTTCTTTGATTATTTCGATTTACCGCTTCTAGGCAAACAGTCATTACACACGGCTATGCTTTTTGATAGCGGTGTCTATTTGGTTGTTGTCGGCGTTACGATGACCATTATTCAAACGATTGGGGAGGATGAATAATGGAAATATTGATGGCGTTTGTCATAGGCTTTCTGTTTATGGCAGCGGTTTATTTAATCTTATCTAAAAGCTTATTGCGTATTATTATCGGGACAGGCCTTTTAAGTCATGGCGCTCATCTTCTCATTTTAACGATGGGCGGGCTAGGTGGAGAAGCACCACCTGTTTTAAAGGAAGGGGCAAAAACTTTTGCAGACCCATTACCACAGGCGCTTATTTTAACAGCGATTGTTATTAGTTTTGGGGTAACAGCTTTCTTCCTTGTACTAGCATACCGTTCTTATCAGGAGCTTGAGACAGATGATATAAGCTTAATGAGAGGAAGTGATGAGGATGAATAACTTCCTTCTACTGCCAATTATCATCCCGTTTTTCTTCGGTATGATTTTAATGTTTGGGCAAAAAAACTTAAAATACCAACGTTCATTCGCATTACTTGGTATAGGGCTCGCACTTACATCAGCGATTTCACTACTTTTAAAGGTGAAAAATGACGGTATCCAAAAGGTGACATTCGGAGATTGGCCTGTGCCATATGGCATTACGATGGTTTCTGATATGGTGTCCGCACTGCTTGTCACAACAACGCTGCTGATCGCACTTTTTGTTGTTTGGTATGGCTTCGGTTCCATCACAAAGGAACGTGAACGCTTCTTCTACTATCCTGGAATTATGTTTATTTTAACCGGGGTTAACGGGGCATTTACGACAGGCGATATTTTTAACCTTTTCGTATTCTTCGAGGTATTGTTAATGGCCTCTTATTTACTCATCGTTCTTGGGGGCGAGAAAGGACAGCTTAAAGGTTCTATTAAATATATTTTAATTAATGTTATTTCATCTGCATTATTTGTTATTACAGTTGCCTACCTTTACTCTGTAGTAGGTACATTAAACATGGCAGATATTGCAGTAAAGATTGCTGAAATTAATCAACCAGGTATCGTTACTGTTATCGCTGTACTATTTTTAATGGTATTTGGGTTAAAAGCGGCTATTTTCCCGCTATACTTTTGGCTTCCAACTTCTTATGCAGCAGCACCTATACCAGTACTAACGCTATTTGGTGCACTACTAACAAAGGTGGGCATTTATGCGATTACTCGAACATATACATTGTTCTTTGTTCATGATTTATCGTATACACATGATCTACTGATGGCATTAGCAGTTGCAACAATTATTGCGGGCTGTATTGGTGCACTTGCCTATCACGATGTAAAGCTCATCATTATCTATAATATTGTCATAGCTGTAGGTGTTATTTTATTCGGTGTATCTCAAATGAATGAAATCTCCCTAAAAGGTGCAATGTTCTATTTAATTCATGACATGCTTATAAAAGCAGCGCTCTTTATGTTAATAGGCATAGTGATTTACATTACGGGTACATCTGATTTACGAAAAATGGGCGGTCTTATGAATAAATATCCTGCTCTTGGTTGGTGCTATTTAATTGCAGCATTTGGTCTAGCAGGGATTCCTCCACTTAGTGGCTTCGTTGGAAAGCTGTTGATTGTACAGGGAGGATTTGAAGCAGGCAGTAAATGGAGCAGTATTTTTATTTTAGCTTCGTCTCTTCTCGTTTTATTGTCTGTTATTCGTATTTTCCTTTATGCCTTTTGGGGTGAAGAAAAAGAAACAACGGGTACTGTCGATAAAAAAGTCTACAATACTCTATTTGTGCCTACTGTGCTTTTAGTACTCATTACTGTAGCCTATGGTGTAGGCTCTGAATGGATTACTCCATTTATGGACGATGCGGCAAAACTATTAAGTGATCCATCTATTTATATAGATGCTGTAATGAAGGGGGATTAGAGATTTGGCATTTCAAATTATTTTAAATGTTGTACTTGCCTTCGTTTGGATGTTCCTTTCTTCTAATTACACAGCAACAGGCTTTATCGTTGGGTTCATTCTCGGTATTATATTGCTCATTATTATGCGAAGGTTTTTTACTACCCGACTTTACGTCTACCGTATATGGGCAATGATTAAACTGACGTTACTCTTTTTAAAGGAGTTAGTGTTAGCGAATATACAAGTTCTTCAAGTAGTCTTAAAGCCTAAGTTGGATATGCAGCCTGCATTCTTTGCCTATCCGACTGTTTTAACAGAAGAATGGGAAATTACTTTATTATCCAGTCTTATTACGTTAACACCTGGTACAATAGTAGTGCATGTATCAGATGATGCAAAAACTTTGTATGTACATGCTATCGATATGAGTGATGTCGATGAAGCGATTACAGCAATTCGAGATTCATTTGAGAAAGCGATTTTGGAGGTGAGTAAATCATGACAACATTTATTATTGCTTCGATTGTAGTGATTTGCTTATCAATGATTGCAGTCATTTATCGAATGGTTAAAGGACCTTCTGCATCCGATCGTGTAGTAGCATTGGATTCATTAGGTGTATCAGTAATCTCGCTAATTGGACTGTTTTCAGTACTGGTTGAAACAAGCTTCTTCCTGGAGATTATATTATTGTTAGCGATTTTATCGTTTATCGGTACTGTTGCTTTCTCTAAATTCATAGAGAAAGGAGATATCATTAAACGTGACAATTCTCGCTAATAGTTTAGTTATCTTTTTCATTTCTGTAGGGGTGCTATTTATAGTTGTGACAGCCATTGGTCTTGTCCGTTTACCTGATTTGTACACACGTGCGCACGCTGCTTCTAAAAGTGCAACGCTCGGTGTCATGTGCGTACTCATTGGCGTATTCTTTCACTTTTGGCTGATTGAAGATCACTTTAATCCCCGCATTTTGCTCGGTATACTGTTCCTGTTTATCACAGGTCCTGTCGGAGGGCATATTATGGCTCGCTCCTCATACATCGCTGGCGTAAAACCTTGGAAAGGCACAGTACACGACGAGCTGGGACCTGAAATTGATCGGATGAAAAAGGAACAAGGCATTAAATAACTTTTAAAAATAGTTGGCCAATGAATAAACTTCATTGGCCAACTTTTTTTAATTATTTGATAGCATAAAAAATTCCTTCTCTAAACCAATGCCTTCCCAAAAGTTTAGTGCTAAGTCATTTTCTAAATCTACATAGACATTTACTACAGTAGTATCATGTTCGTCATTAAACCAATTCACTAAATCATCTACTAGACGTTTAGCAACCTTCTGTCTTCTATATACTGGTACTACATAAACCTCGTCTATTTGACCGTAGTTCATATCGTAAATAAAATCCTTTTTGATCGATGCCAATCCAAAACCAATCATTTCATTATTTTCATTCGTTGCTATATAAATGGCCCCATATTTTGAATGAATATATTGTTCCAGCTGTTCTTGAATTCCCTTCCTTTCACTCTCCCCTAATTCACAATCTGCCGTTTCTATGGCATTTTCATTCCATAGTTCCAATATTTCATTTAATAATTTCTGGTTTACAACATCCTCAGTTAATAGTTGAATATGTATGCTCATTTCTTTCATCTCCTATAACGTTTGATGATTTAATCATCTCACAATATATGGAATCATTCTATTATAAACAGGTAAATCTACCAATTAATTATACTTCGGCATAATTGTTGCTGTCGCTTCGCTTTCGGTACAAAAAACATTCGCTGAAAGAAGTTAAAAAAATCTGCTCATCATAAGTAAGCAGATTCTTTAAGAAAACAGATTTAGTATATATATCCTTTTAAAGTTAATATGTCTGTGAGCTGTTCTACGCATTCTTCGATAGAATGGCGTTCTGTGTCTAAAATAATTTCTGGGTTTTCCGGTTCTTCATAGGGTGCACTAATCCCAGTAAAGTTTGGAATTTCCGCATTACGAGCTTTTTTATAAAGACCTTTTGGATCACGTTTTTCACACGTTTCAACAGAACACTTCACATAGACCTCTATAAATTCTCCTGCTTCCACAAGCTCACGGACAACTTGACGATCTTCACGGTAAGGTGAAATAAAAGCAGTTAGAACAATTTGGCCATTTTCCACAAAAAGCTTAGATACCTCTCCAATACGTCGTATATTTTCCTTACGGCTTGTTTCGTCGAATCCTAAATCCTTATTTAAGCCATGGCGAACATTATCACCATCTAAGACAAATGCTTGATTGCCCCGTTCAAAGAGTCGGCGCGCGAAGGCATTCGCCACAGAAGATTTTCCTGATGCTGATAAACCAGTGAACCATAAAATAAAGCTTTGATGCTTGTTTTGTGTACGACGCTCCTCTTTCGTAATGGACGCTTCATGCCAAACGATGTTTGAACTCACTTTAAAACCTCCTTACGCATCCCTTTAATTAGTACATCTACAACCTCTTTACGACTAAATGTACTTGGTGGTACTTCGCCATTACGTAACATTTCACGAACCTTAGTACCCGATAAAATAACATGTGCTGAGCTATCATGTGCACAAGTTTTCGTCGTTGCCATGCCTTCGCATATGTTGCAATAGAAGCTATGCTCAAACTTTAAAGGAACAATTCCTAATTCATCTTCCGTAAATTGTTCAAAGATTTTTTGTGCATCGTATGTGCCATAGTAATCACCAACACCTGCATGGTCACGCCCAACGATAAAATGCGTACAGCCATAATTTTTTCGTACAAGTGCATGGAAGATAGCTTCCTTTGGCCCTGCATAACGCATTGCAGCTGGAAACACGCCTAATTGCACGCGTTTTTCAGGATAATAATTTTGTAGTAAAACTTCGTAACTTTCCATGCGAATTGCAGCTGAAACATCGTCTGACTTCGTTTCTCCAACTAGCGGATTTAAAAATAATCCATCAATTGTTTCAAGCGCAGCCTTTTGAATATATTCATGTGCTCGATGCACAGGATTCCGTGTTTGGAAGCCAACAATTGTTTTCCAACCCTTTTCAGCAAAAAGCTTTCGTGTTTCAAGCGGATCGAATGAATAGCTAGGAAACTTTTGCTCTAGACGTTTTACTAATGTAATTTTTCCACCCACATAAATACTTGGACGTTCAAGCAACTTGTTAACACCTGGATGCTGTATATCCTCCGTGCCGTATATTAACAATGCCTCTTTCCGTTTATTTGGCTCATAAATATCGGCAACTTCAATAACACCATAAACAGCATCACCGAATACTAGTTTTGCCTCATCACCAGGCTGCAATGTTGTCGCTACATCCTTTGCTACAGGTAATGTAATCGGAATACTCCATACCACGCCTGACGCTAAACGTGTATGTTCAACAACGGATTCATAATCTTCCTGCGTTAAAAAACCTTCAATTGGACTGTAACCACCGATAGCAATTAACTCTAAATCACTCAGTGCAATGGCATCAAGCTCGATAACTTTATTTATATGCGTTACATCCTTCTCTGGATTAAAGGCTTGCACTAATAGTCCACCATGTGGTTGTAAACTCATCAAAATCTCCTCCTAGTTCTATAAAATTACTCATTTATATTTAAGTGTATTTGCATATTTTATTGATTTTTTGTCTTAGGCAAATTGAGGCTTCTGCAATTGACTGGCTTCCTTTCAAAAGTGATCGGGCATCTCCTCTGATTTGATCGGCTTCCTTTCAAAAGTGATCGGGTACTCCTCTGATTTGATCGGCTTTCCTCCTCAACCGGATATTTAAATTCCTTCACCCGCATCGTATATTGAGCGCTCTTCTTCACGCATTGTTCGCATTAAACTAATGACACCCAGTGTTCCAACAATAATACTGCCAATTAATACGATGGCATAGACATCTTTCTCTAAAAAAAGTTGTACTAAAAAATAGGAAATGGCTAAAGAAAGGATTGGCGAGACAATCCAAATACGGATTATTTTTTTCACAATATGCTTATGGAAAATTTGTTTCCCGTCTTTGGCCATCCCCATTCCGATAATCGAAGAGGATGTTACTTGTGTTAATGGTACGGGAAGCCCAAAGATAGAGCTTATACCGACTAGAAATGCACCTGTACTCGATATTAATATTCCTTCTGCCTTTTCAAAGCGCATAATTTTTTTTCCGTTTGTTTCAAGCACACGTTTTCCTAGTAGCACCGCCCCAAGCGCCACAAATGCCCCACCAAGCAATATTCCAGTTGTTACACTCATCATTCCTGCACCAACAAGAGGCCCAATTGCATTTGCTACGTTATTCATCCCTGCTGAAAATGCTTCGAAAAATCCTGCAAACACAAGGAGAATCGTTAATATTGGATGATCTTTTAACAAACCTTTAACTCGTAATTTATACAGCCACTTCCCAAAGACAAATGCAATGACAAACGCTATGATTGGCACTATTACCCAAAACGATATGATGACAAGCAATGATTTAATATATAACACTTTGTAGGCAATCCCTACACCTACAACTGCTCCTACTGTCACTTCACTTGTTGATAACGGAATGCCTAAAAGATTGGCGAGAAATAGTGAGCTTGTCGCAGAAACCAATATAATAATGACAATCTTTACTGTAATGTACTCCTGCGGCATTATGCCGGAGCTGATTGTTTTTACTACCTCTCCACCTCCAAGAACTGCCCCAGAAAAAACTCCTACTGAGCAAATGAGCAATGCTTGCCAAGCTTTTTTGATGGCACCTGCTCCGTAAGCAACTCCCATTGAGGCTGCCGCTCCACTAGCACCTATATTCATCGCAAAAAATAAACTAATCGCTATTGCTACATATTCAAGCATGGCAAAACTCCTTTACTCATGTAATCCACACTCAGTTTTACCAGACCCCTGCCATCTACCTGAACGCAAATCATCCATTGTAAATGCTGGTTTTGTACAATGCTCACAGCCAATGCTTGGATAGCCTTTATCATGTAAAGGATTGTACGCCAAATTATGCTTTGAAACATACCGCCAGATATCCTTCCATGACCAATGAATGAGTGGACAAATTTTAATGGATTTAAATTTATCGTCATGATTGATAAAGTTCATATTTTGTCGGGTTGGTGATTGTTCACGTCGTAAGCCTGAAATCCAAGCCTTTGCTCCAGCTAACGCTTCATGTAACGGCACAATTTTGCGAATTTCGCAGCATTTATTTGGATTAGACTTCCATAATTCATTACCAAATTCTATTGCCTGTTGTTCGAGTGTCAGTGCAGGTTTTTGCATAATAATGTTAAGCTGCGGATATTTTTCTTTTACTTTATCAATTGTTTCATATGTTTCCTTAAAATGAACATCTGTATCTAAAAAGATAATCGTAGCATTAGGCTTCACCTTTGAAATAAGGTCAATCAAGACAATTCCCTCAATCCCAAAGCTACATGCATAGACGATATCCTCACCATATTCAGCATAACTCCACTGTAAAACCTCCAATGCACCCTTATACGTTTCGTCTACCTGAAAATTCAATGTTGGCTCATGCCAAGTTGCATATGTTAGCATATAATCCCCCTCATAACGAAAAAGAGGCGTTCTAACGAAAGACATATATAGACATGTCTTTGTTAAAACGCCTCTAGTTTTACTAGCCAGCTTATTAGTTCATTATGTAATGATTGTTCACTAGTATTGCCTACCCCGTTCTACAATCATTTTTCTTATTACCCAATATATACTAAAGTACACCTAGTAGTCAACTAGGTTTTTGTAAAAATTCATTTCAATGAGTCCAAATTTTTTATCCCGGTCAAAAGTAATATCTTTAATTCCATGTTGACTAATAGGAAATATATGTTTAATGTATAACTAAGCTTTGAACCAAACCAATATAAAATGCTGATCAGAGGATCTGAAGGCCATCTACTTATGACGATTATAAATCGTATTGGTAGATGGCCTTTTGTTTCTCTAGACAAAAAAGGAGCGATATATTTTATGAAAAAAAGAAAACAACTTTTCCAATCGTTAGCATTGATATCTGCATTAACGCTGACATTAACAGGTTGTGGTAGTAGCTCTTCGGAAAAAGATACAGGTGCTCAGGATACCAAAAAAACTGTAGAACTATTAAATGTATCTTATGATCCAACACGTGAGCTTTACGAGGAGTTCAACAAAGATTTTATAAAAAAATGGAAGGATGAAACCGGTCAAGATGTAACGATAAAACAATCACATGGTGGCTCTGGTAAACAAGGTCGAGCTGTAATCGATGGTCTGAAGGCTGATGTTGTGACACTAGCACTAGCTTACGATATTGATGAGATTGCACAAGCTCGAGGCCTATTAAAAAAAGATTGGCAAACAAAATTTGAAAATAACTCTACACCTTATACATCGACTATTGTCTTTTTAGTACGCAAAGGCAATCCAAAGGGTATTAAAGACTGGGATGATTTAATAAAAGACGATGTATCTGTCATCACACCAAACCCTAAAACATCTGGTGGTGCACGGTGGAATTATTTAGCCGCTTGGGCCTATGCAGGGAAATTATATAACAATGATGAGGCAAAAATAAAAGAATTTATGAAAGCTCTATATAGCAATGTGGAGGTGCTGGATTCTGGTGCACGCGGCGCTACAACAACTTTTGTTGAACGTAAAATTGGTGACGTTTTAATTGCATGGGAAAATGAAGCCTATTTATCGCTTAATGAATTGGGTGATGATGAGTTTGACATCATTACACCTTCTTTAAGTATTTTAGCTGAGCCTCCTGTGGCAATTGTTGACAAAATCGTTGATAAAAAAGGTACACGCGAAGTAGCAGAGGCCTATTTAAAGCATTTATATAGTAAGCGGGGTCAAGAAATTGCTGCTAAAAATTACTATCGACCACGAGATGAAAAAATTCTAGCAAAATATCAAGAGCAATTCCCAAAACTTGAACTTGTTTCAATCGATGATTTCGGTGGCTGGGCAGAAGCACAAGCAAAACATTTTAAAGATGGTGGTACATTCGACGAAATTTATGTACCTCAATAAGGAGACCTATCTATTATGAGTAGTTTAACTGCTAATAAGAAAACACGCCGCATTATCCCTGGCTTTCACCTTTCTCTTGGCTATACCATGTTATATGTTAGCTTGCTAGTCTTATTGCCACTATCGATGATTTTTATTCATACAATGTCTCTAAGCTGGACAGAGTTTGTTAATATTGTGACCGACCCTCGTGCTGTTGCTTCCTATAAGGTAAGCTTCAGTACAGCTCTCGCTGCTGGTTTATTAAATGTTATTTTTGGCACAATCATTGCTTGGGTGCTTGTGCGCTATAGCTTTCCCTTTAAACGAATCATCGATGGGCTTGTCGATTTACCATTTGCTTTACCAACTGCTGTAGCAGGCATTGCCTTAACATCACTCTATGCACCAAATGGTTGGATTGGTCAATTTTTCAATTTTAAAATTGCCTTTACACCACTCGGCATTATCATTGCCCTTACATTTATCGGGCTACCATTTGTCGTTCGTACTGTGCAGCCTGTCTTACAAAATATTAGTGCTGAGGTTGAGGAAGCCTCTGCAAGCCTTGGAGCAACTCGTCTACAAACCTTTCGTAAAGTGATTTTTCCAGAGCTTGCTCCTGCCATTTTAACAGGTTTTTCATTAGCATTTGCACGTGCACTAGGAGAGTATGGTTCTGTTGTTTTTATCGCCGGGAATATGCCGATGAAGACTGAAATTACGCCATTAATTATTATGACAAAGCTCGAACAATATGACTACGCTGGTGCAACTGCTATTGCAGTGATCATGCTTGTCACGTCCTTCATCCTATTATTTAGCATTAATTTAATACAATGGTTGGCAAATCGTCGCTTTGTACATTAGGAGGTATTTATGGAACAGTCAACATTTATACAGCAAGTTGCTCCTGAAAAAAATAATGCAGTGACAAAGTCTGCTGCCTTACAAGAGCCTCGCTTTGTCCGATATACGCTAACTTTTATTGCGCTAGCTTTTTTAGCATTGTTCATTGTGCTTCCGCTAGTATCAATTTTTTCCACTGCCTTTCAAAAAGGAGTAGACGTATATGTAGCAGCTATCACACATCCAGATGCATTGGCGGCTATTAAGTTAACCTTAACTGTCGTCGCGATTGCAGTACCAATAAACGCAATCTTTGGAGTTATGGCTGCTTGGGCTTTAACAAAGTTCAACTTTAAAGGGAAAAATCTATTACTTACGATTGTCGATCTTCCTTTTGCAGTATCTCCTGTTATTGCAGGTTTAGTATTTATTTTGTTATTTGGCTCACAGGGACTATTTGGGGATTGGCTATTTGAACATGACATTAACATTGTTTTTGCGCTACCTGGTATTGTCCTAGCTACTGTCTTTGTCACGTTGCCCTTTGTTGCACGGGAGCTTATTCCTCTTATGCAGACACAAGGCACTTCTGAGGAGGAGGCATCCATTTCACTTGGTGCCAATGGTTTTAAAACATTTTGGCATGTGACATTGCCAAATATCAAATGGGGCTTATTGTACGGCCTTATCCTATGTAATGCTCGGGCAATCGGTGAATTTGGTGCCGTTTCTGTTGTATCAGGGCATATTAGAGGGATGACAAATACGATGCCCCTTCATATTGAAATTTTATACAATGAATACCAATTTGCAGCAGCCTTCGCCGTTGCTTCATTGATGAGCGTGATCGCCATTATTACACTTATCGTTAAAGATATTATTGCTTGGAAATCAAAATCTGCCTAAAGGAGGTATTGTCAGCATGAGCATTCAAATTAAAAATGTATCTAAAAAATTCGGTTCCTTTCAAGCTTTAGAAGATGTTTCACTTCATATTCAATCAGGGGAACTGGTTGCCCTTCTCGGCCCATCTGGTTCTGGCAAAACTTCTTTACTACGCGTTATTGCTGGGCTTGAAACGTCAGATGTTGGCGAGATTTTATTTGACGGTCAATCGATGATAGATCGTCATCCAAAGGAGCGAAATGTAGGCTTTGTATTCCAGCATTATGCGCTTTTTCGCCATATGACAGTTTTTGACAATGTCGCTTACGGTCTTAAAGTACGCCCTCGTAAAACAAGACCTTCTAAACTTGAAATTAAGGACAAAGTGATGGAACTTCTACGACTCGTCAAACTAGATAATTTTTCTGATCGTTACCCAACTCAGCTTTCAGGTGGGCAACGTCAGCGTGTTGCACTTGCTAGAGCTCTCGCCGTGGAGCCCAAGGTGCTTTTATTAGATGAACCTTTTGGAGCACTGGATGCTAAGGTACGCAAGGAATTGCGGCGCTGGCTACGAAAGCTTCACGATGATTTTCATATAACAAGCATTTTTGTTACACACGATCAGGAAGAGGCACTTGATGTTGCAGACCGAATTGTCGTGATGAACAACGGCAAGATAGAGCAAATTGGTAGCCCAGACGACGTATACACAAACCCAAAGAGCCCTTTTGTTTATGATTTTTTAGGTAATGTGAATCTCTTTAAAGGACGGTTACATAATGGTAAGCTCCTGCATGGTGAATTTGCGATTGATGTACCTGGCGTACAAGAACATACAGAGGATCATGCAGTAGGCTATGTACGTCCCCATGATATTCATATTGAGAAAACTAACGTACCTGGCACCGTCCCCGTCAAAGTAAGCCATATTCATTTGCTCGGACCTATCGTGCAGATTGAGCTACGTCGTGAAGATATAGATGAATTTTTAGAGGCAGAACTGACTAAAGAACAATTTACTAATCTGCAGCTTAAGGTTGGTGACCATGTATTTGTCAGACCAAAGCAATTAAAAGTCTTTATCCCCGAAGACTTTTCCATTTAAAAAAGCCGTGTAGCAAATTTCTGCTACACGGCTCTTAGTGTTGAAAAACAAAATGATCAAGGAAATATTGTGAAATGTTCTGCCGCTTTAAATGATGATGATTTCCGTTCTAGGCTACTAGTCACACAACTAAGCGTCCAGTCGGAACGGAAATCAACCCCTCATTTTGCCGAAGACCCAGACTTTATTTAATAAGACACAACAACATAAGCCCTGTAGCAAAGAAATTTGCTACAGGGCTACTATTTTATTTATGATGAAAATCTCGTCCGTCGTGAACAGCTGTTACATAGCCAGCACGAATAACAAAATCACCGAAATGCTCGCCATCTTGACGTTCCTTCGCATAGCGCAGAAGGATTGGACGAAGCTCCGCTAAAATCTCCTCTTCACCTATATTTTCGCGATAAATTTTATTGAGACGATTACCAGTAAAGCTCGCCCCTAAATACATATTATATTTTCCTGGACCTTTACCGATAAAGCCAATCTCAGCCATTGCTGCGCGTGAGCAACCATTCGGACAGCCTGACATGCGAATAACGATTTCTGTATCGTTTAAGCCTGCTTCATCGATGATTGTTTCTATTTTTGTAATAAGAGAAGGCAGGTAACGCTCTGCTTCTGCCATGGCTAAACCACATGTTGGTAACGATACGCAAGCAATCGAATTACGACGCAATGCAGAATAGTGTGCACCATCTGTAAGCTTGTATTGCTCAATAATAGCAGCGATTTTTTTCTTCTTTTGCGGCGTTACATTACTAATCATTAAATTTTGGTTTGGCGTTAAGCGGAAATCACCCGTATGCACCTTCGCAATTTCTCGTAATCCTGTTAGTAGCTCATAATTTTCAAAGTCCTTAATACGACCATTTTGAATAAATAATGTATAATGCCATTGGCCTTCTGCACCCTTAATCCAGCCAAACTCATCACCTGTACGATTAAAGGTAAATGGACGAGCCTCTTGAATATCCCAGCCTAGACGACGTGTTAGTTCTTCGTTAAACCATTCAAGTCCTCTAGCATCAATTGTATATTTAAAACGTGCATTTTTACGAACCGAACGATTCCCATAATCGCGCTGAATCGTAATAATTTTCTCCGCTGTTTCCAGTAGTTTATCAGGTGTGATAAAGCCAATTATACGAGCAAGCTGTGGGTATGTTTCATGATCGCCATGTGTCATGCCCATCCCTCCGCCAACTGCTATGTTAAAGCCTATTAACTTATCCTCTTCAACAATTGCAATTAACCCTATATCTTGTGAGAATACGTCCACATCATTACTTGGCGGAACAGCAATACCAATTTTAAATTTACGTGGCAAATATTGCGCACCGTATATAGGTTCAATTTCTTCATCTTGAGTGTCAACTACCTTTTCACCATCTAGCCATAGTTCATGGTAAGCTCGTGTTCTAGGCAGTAAATGCTCACTTAATTTGGCAGACCAATTATAGATTTCCTCATGTAATGCGGATTGATTGGGATTCACATTACACATGACATTACGATTGACATCTCCGCAGGCAGCTAGAGAATCTAATAACACCTCATTAATTTCCTGCATATATTTTTTGACGTTCCATTTTAAAATACCGTGCACTTGGAATGCCTGACGTGTCGTTAATTTTAAGGAGCCGTTACCATACTTTCTCGCCATTTCATCCATTACAAGCCATTGTGCTGGAGTAGCTGCTCCGCCCGGTGTACGTACACGCACCATAAATTGATAGGCAGGCTCAAGCTTTTGACGCTGGCGTTCATTACGAAGATCGCGGTCGTCTTGTAAATAACTACCATGGAACTTCATTAGACGATTATCATCCTCTGGAATACCTGAGCTTAATGGATTGTTCATCGTACGCTCTAATGTCCCGCGTAGATAATTACTGTCGGTTTTAATACGTTCTACATCACTAGGCTTCCCTGGTTGTGGAGGTAGAATAATTTTTCCTGTCATTTGTTATCGCTCCTTTATTAATAGACGTCACGTTGATAGCGTTTCTGCTGTTTTAGCTCTTGAACAAAGGCTTTCGCTTCCTCTGGCGTTTTTTGTCCCTGTTGTTCAATAACGCGAAGTATTGTTGCATCAACATCAGCAGCCATTGATTTTTCATCGCCACAGACGTAAATGATAGCTCCTTGCTCTAGCCATTCATAAAAGGCGACAGCATTTTCCTCAATTTTATGTTGAACATATATTTTTCTATCTGTATCACGTGAAAAGGCGACATGCATTTCACTGAGCGTGCCTGCAGCAAGCCAACGCTGCCAATCCGTTTGATAAAGGAAGTCAGTGACAAAATGTTGATCCCCCAAAATTAGCCACGCTTTTCCTTCGACGCCTAATTCCTCACGCTCCTCCAAAAATGCACGATACGGGGCTACACCTGTGCCAGCACCAATCATAATAATCGGTGTATCCTCATGCTCCGGTAATCTAAAGTTCGGATTTTTATGAACATATATCTTTAATGTATCTCCAATTTGAATATGTTCCGCTACACTTCCGGAGCAAACACCAAGACGTTGTCGTCCATTCGTCTCATAGCTTACTTTCCCAATTGTTAAATGTACTTCTTCACTATTTGCCTTTTGACTACTTGCAATGGAATATAGACGTGCTGGAATTTTACGTAGTAAATCTACAAATTGCTGCGCATCCCATATAAATGGTGCAAAGTCTTGCACAACGTCAAGTAAATCTCTTCCTTTTGCATAGTCCTTCCAGGAATTAGAGTCCTCAAGTAGCTTTGTAAATTGCTCATGGATCGTATAGGCACCAATTTTTTGTAACAACGGCTTTGACAGTACAGTAATTTCTAGCTTTTTTTGTAATGCATCCTTTAATGGTAGCGTTTCTTCGAAGACGGTTACATCCGTTTGTGGATCAAACTGTAGCGCAGTGATTAAAGCATCTACTAGATTTTCATCATTATCTGGTTGAATACCGATACTATCTCCTGGTTCGAAGTGGAAACTTGCACCTTCGATGGATAATTCAATATGGCGTGTTTCTTTGTTTGATCCTCGGCCGTTTAAATTAATGTTTTCAAGTACTTCTGCATAAAACGGATTTTTACGAGAATATGTAGTGTCTCCTTGTACTGTCTGATTTTGTGTAGTAGATGTAGCAGCTAAATCGGTCTGTTGCAACAACTCCTGCTGAACAGCAGAAAACCATTGTGCAGCCGTGTCATCATAATCTACATCACAATCTGTGCGAGGGACGATTAGAGTTGCCCCTAATTTTGCAAGCTGCTCATCAAAATCCTTTCCTGTTTTACAGAAAAATTCATAAGAACTATCTCCTAAGGCTAGTACAGAATAATGAAGATGCTCTAACCTAGGAGCACGCTTACTATGCAAAAAATCGTAGAACTGTATCGCTTGATCAGGCGGATCCCCTTCCCCATGCGTGCTAACAATGAGCAAAAGATTCGTTACCTTTTTTAAATTATTTGGTTTAAACGTTGCTAGCGATGAAATGGTTACGTCGACATCGTTATCTTTCAAGGCTGAGGCATATTTTTCAGCTAACCCCTGACTATTGCCTGTTTGTGAACCATATAAAATCGTCACTGTCTTGGTGCTTGGTTTTACTATCGGCGTTGCTTCTTCGACAACAGCATCAATAGTTGCTAGTGGTGCACTTAAATAGCCGTTTAACCACACCCTCTGTTCTCCTGTTAGTTTAGGAAGCAGCTCATTTAACAGCTTTACCTGCTCCTCATTAAATGGACTATTCACTACTTGCAGTTTCAATCTTGCCACCTCACGTATTCGTATCATTTTCTACTCTTGATATTTTGTCTGACAAAAACATTATTATCGAAGTCGGATTTTTTCCTTCTTTTCAATTTGGACCACATAGGAATTTTGCACAATCAATGTAATCGATCCGTGGTTCACAGTATTTAAAATTTGGCGAACATTATCTAATGCTAGATTTACATTTTCAGTTCTTTTATCTATCATTACAAAACACCTTCCTCGGTAAATTTTAACAATGGATAAATACGTTCCACTAAAACTTTCTTTACATTGTCGTCATAGCCTAAACTTTCACATAACATAACGTTCTTATTCTCATAATCTTGTAATCGCCTTGTTATGCTTTGGCGCAAAATCCCAGTAAACAACAAATACGGCACTATAAATACTGGATTGGCCCTATTCTTCTCTTGTTGTAACCACTCTTCAAACGTAGGACCCATTCCATATAAAAAACATGTGTCTACGGTTTTATAAGCATATTTATCACGTAATCTTGCCGCAATTTTGGCTAAAACACTCTTTACTTCAGGATCACTACTCCCACGACCTATAAGTAAAACACTTGCATCGTTAGTAGGGCACCTTGCTTCTAAAATTCTAGTCTGTAATGTATCAATTAATAGTTCATGGACACCAAGTGGTTCACCGTATGTAAAACGCACTTGTGGATGCTGTTTTTTTGCTTTTTCAATTTCATTCGGAATATCGTGTTTTGCATGCTGAGCGGCAAGCAATAAAATAGGCACGATCGCTATAGCTGTAGCCCCTTGGTTAATACAGCTTGCTATACCTTCAGCAATTGTCGGCGTCGCGAGTTCTAAAAAACTAATTTCTTGAATCGGTATGTCAATCTCCTGTTGTACACTCTTTAGAAAGGTTACAGCTTGCTCTACTCCTGCCTTTACTCTACTTCCATGAGCGATATATAAAATGGCTTGCATAACCCCACATCCTTACACAGAAATTTCTGCTAACTGTGGCTGTGGAATGTTTTGCTCGAACCATTGAATTGTTTCCCTCAAAGTCACAACTTTCCCTACTACAATTACGCTTGGATTTTGAATATTTTCTCGCTGCACTAGTTCTTCAATATTAGCTAAAGTACCTGTGACTGTTTTTTGTTGAGAAAATGTACCCCAATGAATGAGCGCTATTGGTGTTTCTTGATCACGGCCATACTTAAGTAGCTGCTGACGGATATAGGGAAGGTTACCGACCCCCATATAAATAGCAATCGTATCAATCCCTTTCGCCAGACTTGCCCATCGGATGGCATCATCCTTGCCCTCTCTCATATGTCCAGTAACCACTGCAAAACTTGAGCTTAAGTCACGATGTGTAACAGGAATCCCAGCATAGGCAGGAGCTGCTATCCCTGAAGTAATGCCAGGCACAATTTCAAATGGAATATTATGCTGAGCTAGCACCTCTGCTTCCTCAGCCCCCCTTCCAAACACGAAGGGGTCGCCTCCCTTTAATCTCGTCACAATCAATCCTTGCTGTGCATGGCTGACAAGTGATTGATTAATTTGCTCTTGAATCATGGCGTGCTGCTGCGGTAGCTTACCGCAAAAGATAAGCTTAGCCTCTTGTTTAGCATAGGATAGTAGATTCTTATTAATGAGTCTGTCATACAGGATGACATCAGCACATTCGATACACCGTAATCCTTTTACCGTGATAAGATCAACATCACCAGGACCAGCACCCACTATAAAAACTTTTCCCATTTGATTTCACTCCCTCTTGTCAGATAGAAAAAAAAGACTCAAATCATTCATGGACAGAGCAATGTCTGTGAATAATTTGAGCCTCTAGTTTGCTAGTCAGCTACGTATTTAATTCTTAGTAATATAATAAGAATAATATATAATGTAGTATATTCTGTCAACAGTTTATTTAGTGCCTAGAATATGATATTTATTTTATTTACTTAATTAAAGAAAAAACCAGGTGTCACTTGCTGACATCTGGTTTTTTTGAGATCTATCTTATTTGAATTAAAATCTACGAGGACCTCTAAATGGTGGACCTGGTCTGAAACCTGGTCTGAAACCCGGACCGAAAAACGGCGGTCTGAAAAACGGTGGGCCGAAAAATGGCGGCCCGAAAAATGGTGGTCCAAAAAATGGCGGCCCGAAAAATGGCGGTCGGAAAAACGGCCCACCTACTGGCATAAAGCCTCCTGGAAAACCTCCGAAGAATGTCATAAGCTTCCTCCCTTTTTTTATTCTATCTTATGTAGGAGGATGCATTTATCACATGTCTATTGCCTATTCTATTTTTCTTCTCCCAAACGTTGCACAAAATTTGCTAGTGTACGTACCATTACGCCTGTACCACCTTTTGGACCTAGGTCATGTGCAGCAATCGCATCTGATGTTCCTGCTATATCTAGGTGAATCCATGGTGTGTCACCAACGAACTCTCCAACGAAGCCTCCACCAAAGATCATATGTCCATCACGACCAGGAGAGTTATTTAAATCAGCGACATCTGATTTACGAATTCGTTTTTTATCATTTTCTGTTAAAGGCATGCGCCACACAAATTCATCAGTCTCCTGTGCAGCTTCAATGAAAGCAACAAAGAATTCATCATCATTTGAAAGGGCACCTGTTTTATCCATACCAAGTGCTGTAATTACTCCACCCGTTAACGTTGCAACATCGATCAGAGAAGTCGCTCCTTGTTGTTTAGCATATGTAGTAGCGTCTGCTAATACTAAACGTCCTTCCGCATCGGTATTTAAAACTTCTACTGTCTTACCACTATATGTCGTAATGACATCATCTGGCTTAAATGCTGTGCCAGATACCATATTATCGGTAGAACCAATAACTGCAACGACATTTTTATTAGGACGTAATTCACCGATGATTTTCATGGCACCTAGCACTACTGCTGCACCACCCATATCACCCTTCATGCCTACCATTGCATCTTTTGGCTTTAAGGAGTAGCCACCTGTATCATACGTAACCCCTTTGCCGACAAGGCCAATTGGATCGTCAAAGTCTTCAGTCGCTTTATATTTTAATGTTATTAAACGAGGTTCTTCATGGGAGCCTTGATTGACACATAAAATACCACCCATACCAAGCTCCTCTATTTGTGCTTTATCTAAAATTTCCACTTCAAAATCGTACTCGATTGCAAGGGACTCTGCGTAATTAGCTAAGTCTGTCGCTGTCAGTAAGTTTGGTGGTAAATTAATTAAACTACGTGCTTCATTTACAGCATTTGCATAAATAGCACCAACCTCAAAGCCTGCCACCACTTCATCTAAATCATTAGCAGTAGTCACAATGTGAACAGCGTCAATACGTTTCTCTACTTCATTTGATGTTGTTTTGTAATGAGGAATTGAATAATAACCAAGTCCTGTTCCTTCACCAGCTAAAAAGGCAACATCTGTTACAGTAATCGACTCTGTCGTAAACGACTCAAGCCAAATGGAATATTCTTTAACCTTTAAGGCTCTTAGTTCCTTGCCAAGCGATCCAAATGCTGCACGAACATCGCCTTCTGTTAAGTTTTTTCGCTCATCTAAACCAACAAATAATATGCGTTTAAGATTTGCGTGGCCC
The DNA here is from genome assembly GCF_044763105.1 of Lysinibacillus sp. NPDC096212. NCBI lineage: Bacteria > Bacillati > Bacillota > Bacilli > Caryophanales > Bacillaceae > Lysinibacillus > Lysinibacillus sp. NPDC096212. Next base: position 55,232 of record NZ_JBIWFQ010000005.1, read on the forward strand.
TTCAAGAATGGCAATTTCGTTATTTTTTTTAGCTCAGTAGATACATCCCCTGCACTAATCCACATATCAAGGGATTCTCCATAAAATGTTGAAAAGCTTGCCCAATCCTGCATTTGCTCACGATGTTTAGTGACTCCTACTACTAACACTTCAGTTGAAATCGTTTCAAATGTTTTTGCTTCTTTTACAATATGCATGTTAAATTCCTCCATTCACTATTCTATTATACCTAAGTTTCAGAAAACGCGTTATATTTGGCTTTTAGAAAATAATGAATGTTATAATAAAAACAATTATAAGTGAAGGTTGTGATGATTATGAGTTTACTTCAAAATACCCCTTTACTCGTTGCCCTTTTTGCAGTTCTCTTTGCACAGTTTGTAAAAATCCCTATTCATTTTTTTATGACAGGCAAGATTAACTGGGGATTATTTACTTCCACCGGAGGAATGCCTAGCTCCCACTCCGCTTCCGTAACAGGACTAACAACCTCTATTGCCTATGAAACAGGATTAGATTCCCCAATTTTCGCTGTAGCCGCTATGTTTTCATTTATCGTCATGTATGATGCGAGTGGAGTACGCTTCCAGGCAGGTCAGCATGCAGCCGTATTAAATCAACTACGTAAAGACTTTCAAACATTGCTACATGATTTAAAAAAATGGCCACAAATGGATGGGCAAGAAAAAATGGAAGAGCTAAAAACATTGCTAGGCCATAAACGGAGCGAGGTAGTTTTTGGGGCATTAACCGGCATTTTTATCGCCATCATCACATACCAGTTTATTTTGTGAAAACAGACACATCCTCATGTTGAGGCTGTGTTTTTTATTTATCGGAATAATTTTGAGATTTATCGGAAACTTTTCACGTTTTATCGGAATCTTTCGTGATTTTATCGGAAACTTTTCTAGATTTATCGGAAACATTCAAAAAAAAATCAGCAGGTGTATTGACACCCGCTGAAAAGTGACTTAAACCCGCATTCATCTCATCACCTATAGAGGTGGGGGACATTTGCTGAAATAAGTTAAAACATTCGATAACCACTTTTACGCAAATAAATCATGACAATTCCCGCAACAATTGAACCGGCAAAGCCACCAGATAAGATTGAAATATCTACAAACTGCAGTGCTTGCAACTTATCTAAAAGTGCTGGAAATGCGGAACCTGGCTTGAAAAAATAATCTAAAAAGCTTACATCATCGATAATAAAGATAACAACAATTGGATACACTATTGCCATTAACCATGTCATTCGCAGAAGCATATTCAATAAAAATCCAATACCAAAGAACATGACGAAAAATAACAAAATTGAAATAATTAACTGTACTAGTGAAACTGGACCATCCATGTATGTATAACCTCCGTTTTCCTCTCATTAGTTTACATGATTACTACAACGCTTTCAATGAACATATCCTTGATTTCGCTTGTTCGTCATATTTAGGGATTGTTACCATAACGTGTGGTTGATTGGCGCTTGAGGGCGTCCGTTGAGCCGCTTCGAGCAACAAATGTTTTTTGCGCGAAAGCGTAGCGCTAACGAAGTGACAGCAACGTGTTTTATCTGTGCGAAAGCGTAGTGCAGTAGCAGGATGGTTTTTGCTCGAAAGCGTAGCGCAGCAAAAAGGTTTTATCTCCGCTAAAGCGAGGCGGCAGCGGCAACAGTATGGTGTTGGTACGAAGGCGTTATCACAGGACATGATGGTTTTAGCCTTCGTTCCCCTATGTGCTGTCTCATCTGTGGCGCTAATCCCCAAGGAGTCACCCAGTCGGAACGAAAATCAACTGATTCACATGACATACCACTTTTGAGTATTATCGGAACACCTTTACGTTTTATCAACCAACTTTTGAATTTTATCTACTAACTTTCACGTTTTATCAACCAACTTTTGAATTTTATCGACATCCACCTACCAAAGAGCGAAAAAGATTCATGCATAAAACTGAGTGTGAATTCTTTTACTTTATTATGTCGTTAAGTCCACTCCCATCAACTTATAAATGGCAAACATTTTAACAAATGCCATCCGCTATTTTGATGATAAACCATAATTAAGAAATTAAAAAACTATTGAAAACTAGTATACGACTAATTTTCAATAGTTTCTCGATTTTAATTATGAAGCTGTTTGTGATAATAAATACTTTGGTGACTTCCAAAGCTCTGCCCATTTTTTAAAGGCAGCTATCACAATTATTAAGCCTAAAATTAACATAATAACAGACAATATACCATTTAACATATTGTATCCAGCAGCCGCTGTATTCCAATAAACATTTTTAATCATCCAAAGGCCTGCTGCATTTACAGTGACATATAAATAGGCTAGTGGGATAAAGCAAGTTAAGGCGTAGATTCGCTTATCTGCAACTTTTAAGACTATTGTTACACCACATACTAAACCGATTGTTGCCATCAACTGATTCGAAACGCCAAATAATACCCAAATCGAACTGATATCTCCTGAATACAATAAATAGCCCCACATAAAGCATGCAAGTGCACTTGCAAAGATTGTACCTGGAAGCCAATTTGTACGCTTCAACGGTTTGTATACATTGCCGCCAAAATCTTGAATTAAATAACGCGCTACACGTGTCCCGGCATCAATAGCCGTTAAAATAAAGACCGCTTCAAACATGATCACGAATTGATAGAAGTAAGAAGACATTTCAGCAAACCAAGGAATCCCTGTGAAAATATCAGTCATCCCAACTGCTAGCGTTACAGCTCCACCTGTACGTCCTTCTAAATCCATCCCAATACTTTCCGCTAATGCATGTAAATGTACCGGCTCCATTCCTAAAGTAGCAAAGACTGCTGGGGCTGAATTAATCGCAAAATAATCTGCAGGATGAAGAGCCGTTGCTGCGATTAAAGCCATTACCCCTACTAAAGATTCTACGAGCATAGCACCGAAACCAACGATACGAATATCTTCCCAGCGATCAATCATTTTCGGAGTTGTCCCAGAGCCTACAAACGCATGGAAGCCAGAAATAGCCCCACAGGCAATTGTAATGGAGACAAATGGCCATACTGGGCCAGCAATTACTGGACCACCACCATGAATAAACTCTGTAATTGGTGGAAATTGAATAACTGGGTTCACGAAAAAGACCCCGATAATTAACGCAATAAATACGCCAATTTTCATGAAACTACTTAAATAATCACGCGGCGCTAATAAGAGCCATACAGGTAATGCCGCTGCAAAGAAAGCATAGATAGGTAGAATAATAGCTAAAGTATTACGATCAAACGTTAAAAAATCACCAAATGCTGTTCCTTGAATCATAGGTCCAACAAATACACCGATCATTAACAAAATAAAACCAACTGTTGACGTAACAATTAAATTTCCTGTTTTACGATAAGCAATACCAACAAGCATCGCTATTGGAATCGTAATCCCTACCGCAAAAGTTCCCCATGGATTTCGCTCCAACGCGCCAAGGACAACCATCGATAGCCCGGCCATTGTAATAGTAATAATGAAAAGCATTGCAAGGCCTGTACAGAATCCTGCAACAGGTCCTAATTCCTTCTTCATTACCTCTGATAACGACTTTCCTCCGTGGCGCATAGAAGCGAATAACACTACCGCATCATGTACTGCACCACCGATAACTGCACCAATTAACAACCAAAGGAGCCCTGGTAAATATCCAAATTGTGCAGCTAAAATAGGCCCAACTAACGGTCCAGCTGCCGCAATCGCAGCAAAATGGTGCCCAAATGTTACCCATTTATTCGTCGGAACATAGTCTTTACCATCCTCCATAGCGTGTGCTGGGGTGGGCGTATCATCTTTTATCTTAAGTACCTTCTTTGTGAAAAATATGCCATACAAACGATAGCTAATCATCAGAACACAAATGGAACCTATTACTATTGTAATAGCATTCATGTTATCACTCCTTTTACGTTTTCCACATCATAGCAAATGAATTAAAAGATTATTCGTAAAATTCACCAAAATGTCAGAATTTTAAGTTGAAAGGGTGTTTTCTACTGTTGAAATGCAGTTATTTTGATAGCTGGAAAATCTTGCGCACATCCTTCATATAAAGCCTGCTGATAGGTATCGAATGTCTATTATGCAAAATCAAATTGTATTTAGAGCTACTCCAAGGCTCCAGCTCTACAATATGTTCTAAATTGACGATAAATGCCCGATGGACACGCACAAAACCTTTTAAATTGAGCTTTTTCTCCAAAACGGCTAACGACTCTGAAGCAAAATATCTCCCTTTTTCAGTGACAACAATCGTCTTACTATCTTCAGACGTACAATATAAAATTTCTTGTATATTAATAAGTAAGATTCGATCATTTATATAAACTGTTAATTTATCAAGCTTGTCCAATTGTAAATCCTTTAATTTCTCCATCGTTTTAGCCTGCGTCGCTCTTCTTTTCGCCACTAGCTTTTCAACTGCACTTTGTACACGCTCTTGCTCAAATGGTTTCAAAATATAATCAAAGGCGTTCACTTCGAATGCCTGTAATGCATACTCATCATAAGCAGTAGCAAAAATAATTTCAGGTTTAAGTATGCTTTGCTGCAGCTGTTTTGCTAATTCAAGGCCATTATTTACGCCTAGCTGAATATCTAAAAACACACAATCAATCTGCTCAAACTGCGGATCCTGCAGTATGTACTCCAGATTCTCCGATTCTCCAATAATCTGGACTAACTTTGTTTGCTCCAATAAATAGCGCAATTCAGCCCTTGCTAACGGTTCATCATCTACTATATAGACATTTAACATTTCTCTACTCCCATCTTGTGGCTTTTAACGGCAGCTGAATCATAATTTTTGTGCCAACGTCCAGCGTACTTGAAACATGAAAATCCGCCTCAGTTCCATAAATTTCATGAATACGTTGATAAATATTCCATAAAGCTGTCCCTGTCCCTTGCTCGGATTGCATGATCGTTTTGCCAAGCTGTTTAACCTGCTCTTCTCCAATCCCACAGCCATTATCCTCTGTTAACAACAATAGCTTATTATTAATTCGTTGCACCTTCACATCAATTTTGCCTTCCTTACGATTTTTAAAGGCATGATAAATGGCATTTTCAACAAGTGGCTGTAAAGTAAATGGGGGAATTTGTACGTCAAAAAGTGATTCATCCAGGTGAAATTGCACATTATAGCGGTTCGGAAACCTCGTTTGTTCAATCGACAAATACGCCTCCACATGGTCAATTTCATTTTTTAACGGAATCAGCATTTGACGAGCGCCCTGCAAATTACTCCTAAAAAATGTACTAAGCTTTATCAATAATGCTCTAGCTTCATCGGCATCCGTTCGAATCAAACTTGAAATCGTATTAAGACTATTAAAAAAGAAATGAGGATGAACCTGTGCTTGTAGCGCTTTAATTTCGGCATCCTTTAACAGCTTCCTTTGCTGCTCAATTTCAGCATATTCAAGTTGCGATGAAAATAGTCGACTGAGGCCCTCAGCAAGCTCCTTTTTCGCCCCTGTTAATGAAGAAACGTTGATAAAATATAACTTTAAAGTACCTACCGTTTTATGCTGTACTTTTAATGGTAAGACAATCGCAGCACTTAATGGACAATCTTCATGTGGACAATTGATTTCTTTTGCGGACATCGCTGTAATAATACGTCCCTCTACTAATACACGCTTCGTTAAAGCCGTCATTATTTCTTGATGAATAACATGATGGTCCTCACCTACTCCTACATGCGCTAAAATTCCATTTGTATCCGTAATCGCGACTGCATCAACCTCAATCTCTCTTTTAATAATTTCCGCAACCGTTCGGCAGGATTCTTCATTTAACCCTTTACGAAAATGTTCAATTGTTTGTTGGGCAATAGAAAAGGCTTGGTGTGTTTGTAATGCTTTTGTGCGCTCTTCTTCATCAATAAAAGTCTTGATAATAATGAAAAATATCAAAATCCCAAAGGCATTCATAAAAATCATCGGTAGCGCTATTAAAGAAACTAATTGCAAAGCTTGTTCAAACGGCTTTGCCACTATTAAAATAATAATCATTTGTAAAGTCTCTGCACAAATTCCGATAATAACAGCTTTTTTATAGGAGAAGGTTTGACGTATTTTTAATTGCTTACTTAAACTACCAGTAATGAATCCTGCTAGTATTGTCGAAACACCACAGGCAACCGCTGTAAAACCGCCAAGGGTAATACGATGAATCCCTGCAATAATCCCCACGCTAACACCAACAAGTGGTCCACCAAAAATACCTGCAATCGCTACGCCAATTAGCCTCGTATTCGCAATGGCTTCTTCTGCATTAATCGTGCTATGTATCATTTGATTTAAAGGATTGATGGACCCACTTTCGATCTTTATCCCTGTATAGCTGCTAACTATACTTAAAGCACTAAAAATAATTATAAGCCATACCTTTTCCTTAACCCCTTGATCTTGAAATAACACTCCCCGAAAGAGCCGCCATCTTGACATTAAAAAGGCAAACACAATGATTAGCCCTACTCGCTCTAACATAAACAAAAATAGCTCCATCATAGGTCCCCTCCTCTGTCACTTTATTTTTTAAAGAACAATTTATAAGAGGAATAGCCAAAGACATCTCCTGGATTAATGCCTTCAATCCCCTCTAATTGATGCTTTTCAAATTGGTTAGATGCCATTTCCTTTAACATCACTGATGTCATTTCATCCTCTGCAAGCTCCTTTGGATACATCCATTTCGCTTCTAATAATTCTTTTTCCTGAATACAAATCTTCTGCTGCTCATCCTTCATCCGACAATAAAAAATCGCCATATTATCACTAATGTCACCACGAATCACACCCGTTCGAAAACCAATTAAGCCTGATACGTAGCAATCGATACCCGTTTCTTCTTTTAATTCGCGAACAACAGCTTCATCTACTGTTTCGCCTGCATTGACAAAACCAGCCGGCAATGACCATCTTCCCTTTAATCCGCTATATGCCTTTTTGACAACTAGCCATTGTCCTAACTCATTTACTGTTACCCCTGCAACACCTAACCAAACTTTTCCTCTATCTTTTTTCATAAGCTTCACCCCTATATCACTATTATAACGGCCAATTTTCCATATATAGAAGTATTAAATCAGAATTTTATGGCTACTTCACAATCGAAAAATACACATATACACTAATTTGTAAATATCTTACACTTTATAAAGAGCGGAATATTCACTCTATTGCAAGGAGGAGATTTATGTTAAACGAATTATCACCTAATGCAAAACTTTTTATTATAGCGATAGTGTTACTTTTACTATTGCCCTTCATTGTTTTCTTGTTGCCATTCACCATTTCCCAAACATTTTATTTTAGTAAAGATAATATCGTGCTGATTACTCCAACAAGCAACTTCACTATGCTTTTCCTAGCAATCGCGTTCATTATTTTAACGTTGATCATGCTTGGATTTAAAAGAAATAAATACACCTATTTGATTTCGATTATAACAATCGTGAGCGGTCTGATTTTAGGCTATTTTTCTCTTTTAAGTTATATCGCTATACAGAATACACAAATTGTTTTCAAAGAATTTCATCATCAAATTACATATGAATGGCAGGATATTAAGGAAGTCATTTATGAGTATGAAATAGGTGCAGCAGGCACTTATTACTTCCAAACGAACAATAACGAAAAGTTTGTTATTAGAGAAAACGGACAATTTGGCTTAGATGAAAAAAGCGCCATTTACAATTTAGCAAATGACAATAGCGCTACATTCGTAGAGCGCGAGAAGGTAAAGTAACTGATTTTTAAAAAAGGCCACTTTCGCGCTGTAAAATGTACCCTATAAGATAGACACTTAAAAAAAGTCTCTCTTATAGGGTACTTTTATTTATAATGAACATAACAACTAGATGGAGCAGAACTTATGTCAAAGAAACTATTTACTAATCAAGAACAAAAATTACTCAAGAAACATCCTTATGTAAAGGCTGTTAGTGAAAAAGGAATTACTTACACAGATGAATTTAGAGCACTAGCTATTGCAGAATATGAAAAAGGCAAATGTTCACGTGAAATCTTTGAAGATGCAGGCTTCGATATCGACCTGGTAGGGATTCATCGAGCGAAATCAGCTTTAAAACGTTGGCGAGCAGCTTATAAAGAAAAAGGTGTTTCAGGGCTTGAAGACACACGTAAATATCATTCAGGACGTCCACTTGAACGTGAACTAAGTTTAGAAGAAAAAAATACTAGATTAGAAGCACAAATCGCCCTTCTTCGTGCAGAAAATGAACTTCTAAAAAAGATAGAATTAGCAGAAAGAGTGTTGAGAAAGAAAAAGGAAAACTAACAGCGGAACAGAAATTTCAACTGATCCACACCGTTATCCAAAAATATAAATTAAAGCGAATGGTACGTTATCTTTGCCAGTTAGTTGGGGTTTCTCGTTCAGGCTACTATCGTTACTTCACAGAAGAGGCAGAAATGAAAAGACAAACACTCCATCAAGCAGATGAGAAAGTCAAAGAAATCATTTTAAAAGCTTTCCATTTCCGTCGACGTCCAAAAGGAGCTCGTCAAATTAAAATGACGTTAGAGCAACAGTATCAAATCACCTATAACTTGAAACGTATTCGTCGTATTATGAAGAAGTTTCAAATCGTTTGCCCCATTCGAAAAGCCAATCCATATCGACGAATGGCCAAAGCGACAAAGGAACATCGGACATTACCGAACCTGCTAAACCGCCAATTTAAGCAAGGGGTAGCTGGGAAAGTATTATTAACAGACATCACCTATTTGAGTTATGGAAAAGGTAAACGCGCCTACTTGTCTACAATTAAAGATGCGGAAACCAATGAAATTCTGGCATATGAAGTATCTGATAAAATAACGCTAGATATCGCCCTAAATACACTAAGGAATTTGAAGAAGAATGGTATCAAACTAGCAGAAAATGCATTCATCCACTCGGATCAAGGCTTCCACTATACCAATCCCCAATTCCAAAAGCTTGTAAAGGAAATGGGACTAAATCAATCCATGTCACGTCGAGGTAACTGTTGGGATAACGCTCCTCAAGAATCGTTCTTTGGGCATTTTAAAGATGAAACAGATTTTAAATCATGTGAAACACTAGAAGATGTCATACGAGAAATCAAAAGTTATATGACCTATTACAATCATTATCGGGGTCAATGGAACTTAAAAAAGATGACGCCTGCACAATACAGACTTCATCTTCTTCAAGTTGCCTAGAGCTTTTTTAAAAATGTCCTTTACAAAGGGTACACTTTACTGAACGAAAGTGGCTTATGAAATGTAGCCTACCTGCAAAATAGTACTCTACATTTTTATGTTATAAACTTTGTTATTCATGTGCACCATACATTTTCGAATACTTATGCTTCCAACTGCTCGATATCCCAATTAAGCTTTAATATATTTTTTAATCGGATGACCTGATCTTCTCCAATTGTATTGACCAGTTGTTTTTCTATTTCTGCTTTACATAATTGATTTTTTTTATAGCAATCTTCACCAAATTCAGTCATTCGAATAGCTTTATGTTTTTTACTATGTTCGACACTCATAACTGTCACCAACCCTTTAACTTCCAAACTCTTTATTATTTTATGGGTTGCTTGTCTAGAAAATTTAACATTTTTAGCTACATCTGAAATCGTAAGTTGTTTTCGATAAATTATCCCCAAAATATACCATTCCGAATTTGAAATATAAATATCGTTATGCTTATTCCACTTCTCTTCAGCAAATCTTCGAAGTAGTTCGTGACGTTCGCTCAACAAATCAATTACATCTCGATTCTGCAATTCGTCCTTCAACTAGTTCACCTTCATTTCCTATTTTTCGTTATTAATATACAAAAAACAGCAGCAGTCGTCAACTAAGTTGACAAAAACCTTTTAATTGCTTACAATAGATTTAGTCAACTAAGTTGACAATATAGTTTGTTGGAGGGGATATACATGTACAACGTTGGCGATGTAGTCATTTACTCATCACATGGACTTTGTTCTATTGAAGATATTTGTGAACAAACCTTTAACGACATTACTAAATCTTATTATGTTTTACAACCACTAAATGAACCGCAATTAATCATTCGTACCCCTATTGACAATTCCAAAAAACAGCTTAGAGATGTTATTAAAAAAGAAGAAGCCCTTAGTATTTTACATTCATTCACATCACCTGGTGTGGAATGGATTGAACAAAATACACATCGAATGAGATTTCATTTAGAAATCATTAAATCTGGCAATCGCCAAAAACAAGCAAAGCTGTTAAACACATTGTTACGAAAAAAGCTCGAATATAAGACCAATGAAAAAAAATTCCCTAACCAGGAAGAAAAATTATTGCAATCTTTACAAGATACTATCTTTTCAGAGTTTTCCATAGCTCTTAATAAACCATCCGATGAAATTTATGATTATGTATTAACACAACTTCACTAATTGTGAATTATCGGTGCAGTAATAAGGTCACGATTAGAAATAGTCGTGGCTTATTCTTATTTAGAAAGAAATATAAAAAGGTTCTGCTCCATAGTTTAAGCAAAGTAATAGTTCATGTTTAAAATCTTCATTTTCTATTAATAGTAAAGCCTCCTCAACATCAAAAAAACCGACCTCTAAACTTTCACAACTCGTTTGTAATTCACCGCCAACAGGAGTTCCTAACCACCACATATTACAAACACTATTTTTTATTTCTTGTGAAACCCCACAAAACTTTAGAATTTCGATTTCAATTCCAGTTTCCTCTTTTACTTCTCTAATAGCTGTATCTTTTAATGTTTCATTTTTTTCTACACATCCACCTGGTAATTCCCACCCTCTAATAGGATCTTTTTTTAAAAGTAATTGATTTTGCTGATTTAAAATAACAGCACCTGACGTTACGGTAAATGTATGAATGTTTGCTCAACACCTTTTCATTTAATTTTAGTAAGTGCATTTTTTATTGTGTATAGCATTTTTACCAATTACCTAACATTATTACTGTTTCATTTGGAACTGATTCTGGTCATCCATATCGTCTGCTATAACAGTGAAATATGGTCAAGCGTATTCAAACCCTCTCACGTTCAGTCATCATGGCTCAAAAGAAATAACAAATCTATACACCCCCCTAAAATGGCATATATTGTTAACATAGATTCATTCCACATAAAAGGAGGTAAAAAAATTTGAACATTCAAACATATCAAATCTCGACCGATCTTAATATTGTACGTTGGGAATCTATTGATAGTATTAGTGAAAAGATTAATGAAGTTAGGAACTCTCAAAAGCAATATACGAATGATGTAATTGAAATTCATCAAGTTGTTGATTTTGGTCGGATTACAGAAGGCTCACCACATAAAATACTAATTATTTTTAATTGCAAAAGAGATTTAGATAATCTTGGAGAGAAAATAATTTTATAAGTTATTTTTAGAAATCAAATTACTAATCAATACAGTAAGGATCTCAATGTTGTCATTTTAGTTCTGTACAGTACTCTCACACCCATTGAGAAATGAACAGACGAATAATCGTTCATCTCGATACGTTGAGAGGTGTAGAATATTCTATCCGCAATAAGAAGTCATACATGATGTGGAGGTAGAAAATTGATTATTTTTGCGTTTATTATCGTTTACTTCATGCCTATACTCGGGATCATTTTTTGTTTAAATCTTGTCAGCATTTTAACTAAAATTGAGAAGGATGAAAAGACAACGAAGAATACATTTTGGCTTACACTATCATTCGTTCTAATAATTTGGTCTATAGCCATGGGAACTATTATGAAATGACCATCACCCATCAAAACTAGAGGCTTGTGGTTAGGTTATTTCTTCTCCAGAAAACCATACAAAAAAGCCTCTTCAATTTGCTATGTTTTCCAACATACAAATCAAAAAGGCTTAGTATCTACAAACATCTAGATAGTTTATTTTTAATCACAAATCTCAGGCGTACCTTCGCGTTTTGCTGTTTTGAAAGACGTGCCACAGCCACATGATGCGATAGCATTTGGATTGTCGATTGTGAAGCCTCCGCCCATTAGCGATTGCTTATAGTCAATTTTTGTCCCCGTTAAAATCGGCGCATCTTCACGGGAAACAAGAATTGTTAAACCATGTTGTATATCTTCAAAATCATCTTCTTTTTTCTCTTTATCAAAATGCATACCGTATGATAGGCCACTGCATCCGCCACCATTTACAACTACACGTAAAAACGAACCTTGCTCTTCATTGTGCTCCATCATTTCATTAATATGAAAACTAGCCGCTTCAGTAACTTCAATTACTTGCTTACTTGTCATCCCAATCACCTTCCTTCTTACTTATTATCATATCAATTTTGACTATTGTATGACAAACATTCAGCTCCAACAGGATTTTGGTTCATTATTAATAGTTAAGGATAACATTTGTTAAAACGTATGCTAAATAGTTGATTTTGGGACGACAGGGCGACTACTTGGGCTTACCCGATCACTTTTCGCGATACCTGATCACTTCCGGGGCTTACCCGATCACTTCTGGGGCTTACCCGATCACTTCCGGGGCTTACCCGATCACTTTTCAGGGACGCGCCCAGTTGGAACGGAAATCAACCTCACATGATCGTGACAAACCTGATTATTAGTAAAAATTCTAATATTTTTCACATTAATAGTATTTTTTATTCATGTTTATGAAATTTACATTGGTATAATAGTTGTAATAAGTCGATGAAAGAGGTATAAAATATGGAGATTTCACCTTATTACGAAAAAAAAATTCAATGTCTTAATTGCAAAAAAGAATTTCCAACATTAAAAGTACGCTCTAAATTCATTAAAGTAGATCATACAGAAACAGATTTTCATCCTATTTATGCAGACGGTGTAAATGCCCTTTATTATAATGTATTTGTTTGTGAACATTGCGGATTTTCATTTACAGAAGACTTTTCAAAATATTTTGCCCCTGGCACGCAAGATGATATTCGTACGCAAATTACAGAAAAATGGGTGCACCATGATTTTAATGGCGAACGCACTGTATTCCAAGCAATACAAGCATATAAATTAGCATTCCTTTGCGGTACGATTAAGAAAGAAAAATTTGTCGCTATAGCTGGGCTTACATTACGTCTTGCATGGCTATATCGTTCACTAAAAAACAAAGGCCAAGAGCAACGTTTTATGACAATGGCTCGAGATTACTATATGGATTCTTATTCAACTGAGGATTACAGCTCAACGCAAATGTCAGATATACGAATTATGTATATGATTGCCGAACTATCACGACGTATCGGTGATTTAGAAAATGCTACACGCTTCTTTTCAAAGGTCATCGAAAAGCAAAGTATTGGTGGAGAAGCGAAAATCATTGATATGGCTAAGGAACAATGGGCTATTATTCGAGAAGAGAAAGAACACGCCCGCCATGTTTAAGAAAAAAAGTTCTAGCCTGAATGTATCAGCTAGAACTTTTTTAAGTTGTTTTAGAATACTTGCTCTACTTCAATAATACCTGGTACTTCTTCTAATAATGCGCGCTCGATACCAGCTTTAAGTGTAATTGTTGAACTTGGGCAACTACCACATGCACCTAATAAACGTAATTTTACAATGCCGTCTTCTACATCTACTAATTCACAGTCTCCACCGTCACGTAGTAAGAATGGGCGTAATTTATCTAATACCTCTTGAACTTGATCGTTAATTGTTGCTTCTGCCATTTGTCTCGACTCCTTTCCTTATAATGATTATAATGTTAGCAACAGAAAAAATCCAATATAGAATCACGAGGAGTGGAAATGAAATGAATCAAACGAAACCAATGATTGAAATTTACGGAACAGCGGTAATCTGCGCAAGTTGTGTCAATGCGCCATCTTCGAAGGATACATATGAGTGGCTACAAGCAGCCATAGATCGAAAATACCCAAACCAAGGATATGATATTCGCTATATCGATATTGAAGGACCAATTGAGAATGAGCGCGATCAAGATTATGCTACACGCATTCAAGAAGATGAATTTTTTTATCCACTTGTCCTTATAAATGATGAAGTAGTGGGCGAAGGCTATGTACAATTAAAGCCTGTATTTACTGCACTTGAAAATTTAGGTTTCGTTCCTGACGAAACCGTTTAAAAGAAATAAAAGGAATTGTTTCAAAAGTAAATTTTGAAACAATTCCTTTTTATAATAAATTAATCATTTTGACGTTTGTAGTACCATAATAATCCTGATTTCATCAAGCGTGCAATACGTCCTGTTACTGTTGTATCTGCTAAATAAACAAAGCCTTGTTTTTTACCAAGAGCTCCCATGAACCCTTTTAATTTAATATCAGGCATTTTCTCAGGTAAGCTTTCGCCTTTCCAACGCATGCGAAGTACTTTGACGATTTGTTCTGCTTGCTCCTCTGCTAACTGCGCAGTTGGAGGTAGTTCTGAAGCAGCACAGTCACCTACAACATATACATGCTCATCATCAAGAAGATTGAAATACTGTGTTACAAGCGGACGCCCTTGTCTATCTTTCTCAACTTCTAAATCGCGAACAATTTTGACAGGCTGTACACCAGCAGTCCAAACTACAGAATCAAGTGCAATTTCTTCTTCGTGATTGTAAATTTTACCTTGATCAATTTTTGTAATATTTGAATTGGCAATGACTTCGACATCATGTTTTACAAACCAGTCTTTTACATATTTACTTAACTTTTCTGGAAAGTCCTTCAAAATACGAGGACCACGGTCGAATAGCTTTATTTTTAAATCTGATCGACTTTCACGCAACTCACTTGCAAGCTCAATACCACTTAAGCCAGCTCCTACAATTCCGACTGTAGAGCCTGCTGGTAAACCACAAAGTGCTTGGAATGTTGAACGTGATTTCGCCATTGTCTGAATGCTATATGTGTACTCCTCTGCACCTGGTACACCATGATATTTATCCTCACAGCCAAGACCAATTACTAAATCATCATATTCAATATGTTGTCCATTTTCTAGAATGACTACTTTTTCCGTACGATTAATTTCAACAACTTCTCCGTATACAGCCGATAAACGTTCATGCTCTGGGAAGCTTACACGAATTTCTTTATCTGTTGCAGTCCCTGCTGCTAATGCGTAAAATTCTGTTTTTAAACTATGGAAAGGCGCTCTGTCTACTAGCACGATTTCTGTGTCTAATGGAACGTTTGGTAATAATCGAAGCATAAGACGCATATTGCCGTAGCCGCCACCTAAAAGTACTAATTTTCCCATAATAGTCTCCTTTTATATCTCTTATATTAATTGTTCACAAAGTATCCACAAATGAGTATAACCGATTGTGAGAAGTTTCACAATATCAGAATGCAATTTTGTGAAAGATTTCACAAAATAAATGCTAACTTGCTTTTTTCGAACGATTTCTACATCATATTGTCGCTATTGTTCGAATTTTCCTTAAATACTGTTTTCTTCTCTTCACTTTTGTAAAGATAGTTTAAATCATTGGCGTGCGCACAATTTTATCACTTAGTATCTGCTTTTATCTCATGATTAACTCAAATCATTGACGAATGTTTTAAAAGCTAGTAGCATTACTTTGGTGAGGTGACATGTATGAATCCAATGGTTGAATTTTGTATAAGTAATTTGGCAAATGGCTCTCAAAAAACTTATGAAATACTAGAGCGTGATCCGAACATCGACGTTTTGGAATACGGCTGCCTTAGTTACTGTACAAAATGTTCTGAATCATTTTATGCAATCGTCAATGGTGAACTAGTTGAGGCTGATTCTCCTGAAGAGTTGACGAAAGCCATTTATCAATTTATCGAAGAAAATCCGTTATGGTAATGAAGGCATAATACCTCATTCATAAAATGATGAAACACTTACTAATACTAAATTTGAACATAAAAAAAGGATGTTATGCCAAAAAAAATCGACATAACATCCTTTTTTTATGTTTGAACTAATCAATTAAAGCATCTACCACATAGGTAGGTTGCTGCTCCTTCTCAAGTACAGCCTTTGTTGGTGTAACACCCGTATTTACATGGATTGTGTCACAGCCAAAACGAATTCCACACATAATATCTGTGTCGTAATTATCGCCAATCATCACCATTTCATCTTTCTTAAAGCCATGCTCTGTTGCAATGACTTCAAGCATTGCAGGTGATGGTTTACCAATATAGATTGGCTCAACGTCTGCAACCTCACCTACTAATCGGGCAAAGGACCCATTACCTGGTAAAAAACCATGTTCTGTAGGGAATTTAATATCTTGATTCGTTGCTATAAACGTCGCACCATTTTGCACAGCAACTGTCGCCTTAGCGAGTGCCATATAATCTAGATTTCGATCAATGCCCATAACAAATACCTCTGGCTCATCCTCAGTAGGTTCAATACCTTCATTAAATAACGCTTTACGAATACCATCAGAACCTAACATGGCTACTTTTTTGCCCGGGAAATTCAAGGCTACATATTTTGCTGTAACTAATGCACTAGAGTAAATATGCTCTAACGGTGCATTCACACCTATAGCACTTAAAGCTTCTTGCAATTGCTCTCTTGTTTTAGAAGAATTGTTTGTTACGTAAAATGGCTCAAATCCAGCTTGTTGTAACCGATGAATAAAAGTAATCGCAGAAGGAATGCCATCCTTTCCACGATACACTGTACCATCTAAATCAAAGCAATATGCCTTGTAGGTTTTCATTGACGATCCTCTGGTAAAAATGCTGAAACAGGGCCGAGTTCATTTGTTACATAACTATTCACAGCTGGAGAGAATTGCTTTAATGCTGGTAAAGTCGTTGTTAACACATTAACAACTTCCTGAACATCTACATCTATAAATTCACGAACAAGCATTTTACGTAAGCCAACTACTGCTTTTAATGGTGCTTCCATTTCAGTAGATACGACTTTTTCATCGATTAAAATATCAATAATATCCTCATAGCTTCCTGGATCACGCATAATGAAACCGTCAATCATTAAATTTCCTACATCCATCATTGACTCCATCACATTGTGACCAATTCGCCCGATTGCTAATTTCTTAATATCATTTTCTAGCCAGCTATCTTCTGACTCTAAAATTGCTAATAGTCCATCTAAGTACTGTAAGTTTTTTGTGATTTTATTACGATCTACAAAATACACAAGGAAAGCCCCCATTCAAATCTTTAAAAGTTGATAGTCATTTCTCTTCTATAGTACCATATCTATAGGACTGGAAGGAGATTAAAAGATGGAACGTTTTTTTTTATATGATGATGTAGAAGATACGAAAACACGCTTTGTTAGTTTTGCAGGGAATAAGTTACGTTATGATTTAGCCATTTTGCAATCGGGCCGTTTCTTTGGAAAAGTGCTTGTCATGGATATTCAATTTGGACGCTTTGCTATAATTGGTCCAGATGATGTAGAAGAGCCTGGCTATCTTGAACACGTATACAATCGCACAGAGGAAGATACGGTCGAGCTACGGGAATATTTACGTGAATTATTAAATTAACACCCTTCAAAGTGGGTGTTTTTTGTATAGCCATTAAGAATTTAATACAAAAAAATTCCGCTTTTCTGCGAACATAGGGTTCTACTTTGCGCACTGAGCAACAGAAGGTTGGCGGAATTTTTTTGTAAATATCTTAAGTATCAATGATGCCTCGACGGATCGTGCTCCTATTTTTCATTATTTAATTTAGCAGGATTATCCTTATTGCGAGGCTTGTCTTTGTTTTCATTGTCGTTTTGTTTTTTGGCTTGTTGATTTTGCCCAATTACTCCTAAGTCATCAACACTAATATCAAAGCCAAAACCATATTCTTCTCGATCTAACGATTTTTTATTTTCTTTAGTCAAATTAATCACCTCCAATAAATAAATTATCCTTTTTCACATGATTTATACGCTTTGTCTTTCCAATTCAACAATACTAGCGTTAGGCTGTTGCATCTTTAATAATCCAATCAGCAGCACTAATTAAATCTGGAAAAATCGCATCTGCCAGCGGATCTTTCTCACCTAAAAATACTCCCTTAGTTCCTGCTCGTTTGCCTGCTATAATATCTGTATCTGTATCTCCCACCATATAGGATTTTGCCATGTCTATATTATATTTTTCACCAAGATCGACGATTAATTTACTATTGGGCTTACGGCAGGCACAGCCCGACTTTGGTTTATGGGGGCAATATACGACTTCGTGAATAATGGCCCCTTCCTTCTTCAATTCTTTTATCATATGCTCATGTATTTTTTGTAGCTGCTTTTCTTTCATAAACCCCAATCCAACGCCACCTTGATTGGTTACTACAAAAATATAGTCGAAGTATTTATTCAATTTTTTTATAGCTTTCGAAACATGCGGCAAGAAATAGAGATCCTTAGGTTTATTGACAAATTTAACGCGATCCGTTAATACTTCATTGATGACCCCATCACGGTCCAAAAATACAGCTTTTTTCATCTAAACAACACACACCTTTAATATAAAATAAGTAGGTTAGTATAATAGCCAAATATACAGGTTCATCTCCATAGCGTGAGGTTGATTTCCGTTCCGGCTGGGCGCTTTCCTGGGGGCGTCCGATGAGCCGCTTCACTCGCGATGCTCGCTCCAGGGTCTCGGGCCAACACGATGTTGGTCACGAAGGCGTTATCACAGGATGTGATGGTTTTAGCCTTCGTTCCTCTATCGCTGATCCCCAAGGAGTCGCCCAGCCTCCACTCCAATCAACTTATATCAATGGAATATGTTTTATCAGTGTCATCCCAACTTTGGTGAAAAGCCAAAAATAAAACAATTTTTTGCATTCACTTTTATTATTACCAAATTTAAAAAACCTATCACTACAAAGTAAAAACCTGATGCAAAATTTGCATCAGGTTTTTAAAGTTTATTCTGCTATTTGTGCATTCTCAACAAGCTTTGTCACTTCATGATCTTCATTTACTACAGCTTCTGGCTGTTGAGTAGATTTACCGGATTTTCGCAAGACGAAATATGCACAGCCAAAATTACAATACTCAAATAAGTAATCTTGTAGTGTACTAATCTTCGTATCGAAAGTGGCTTTCTGATTTTTATCGTCAAAAAAGCCTTTTAAGCGTAATTGACTATAGCCCCAGTCGCCCACAATATAATCATATCTGGCTAAAATATCTGAGTATCGTTCCTTGAATACTTCCTCTTGAAAAGCTTCTTTGTAATCTTCAATAATCTCGTATTCATATCCTTCAATATTGATCAAAGTGACACCGCCTTCTATTTCAACATTTGTTTTTACTGTTCTGCTTGTAGCTGACGTTCTTTTGTTGCTTCGTTAACTTGTTCATCAGCATGATAGCTACTACGTACAAGTGGGCCTGCTTCACAATGCTTAAACCCTTTTTCCATTGCGATTTTACGCAGTTTACCAAACTCTATTGGAGAATAATACTTTTTAACAGGCAAATGCTTTTTCGTTGGCTGTAAGTATTGACCAATTGTCATAATATCTACGTCGTTTGCTCGTAAATCGTCCATAACTTCTAAAATTTCTTCATGTGTTTCACCTAAGCCGATCATTAATGATGACTTTGTAGGGATGTCTGGCTGCATTTCTTTTGCCAGACGAAGAAAATCTAATGAACGCTCATACTTTGCACGTGCACGTACTCTTGGCGTTAAGCGACGCACTGTTTCAATATTATGATTCAAAATATCTGGCTTTGCATCCATTAACATTTGAAGGTTCTCTTGCAAACCACCTAAATCAGACGGTAAAACTTCAATCGATGTAAACGGACTTTTACGACGAATTGCACGGACTGTTTCAGCTAATACTTGCGCACCGCCATCCTTTAAGTCATCACGTGCTACCATTGTAATAACAACGTGCTTCAAGTTCATAATAGCTACAGAATCTGCTACTCGTTCTGGCTCAGCTAGGTCTAATTCATTTGGTAAGCCTGTTTTAACAGCACAGAAACGGCAAGCACGCGTACAAACAGATCCAAGGATCATCATTGTCGCTGTACGTCGTTCACCCCAGCATTCATGAATATTAGGACAGCGTGCTTCCTCACATACTGTATGCAGATTTTTTTCACGCATGAGCTTCTTTAGCCCTTTATATTCATCATTTGTGTTTAATTTAATTTTTAACCAATCTGGTTTTCTTAAATATTCTTCTTTTCCTTTGCTTGTAGGTTTACAAGATGTCATACGGATATCGCCCCTATCAAATATGTGCAGTTTTTATATTACTATCTTTACTGTTGTCAATGTAACATAATAAATGAACTCCAACAACTATCATAATCAATTTTGCCTCGGCAAAATTGCGTCCGGAACCGGCTTTGTGCTTAGGCCTGCAAATGCTTTTTTGCACGAAAGCGTAGTGCTAACCTAGCGGCAGCAACGTGTTTTTGTCTGTGCGAAAGCAAAGCGTCAGCAAAAGGGTTTTATCTGCGCGAAAGCGAAGCGTCAGCGGCAACAACATGACGTTGATCACTCAGTCGTTGCCACAGGACGTGGCGTTCTTAGACTGAGTTCCTCTATTTCAGCGGGTGTTTGGAAACCTGTACCTGTCGCTACGCTTTCGGTACAAAAGACATTCACCGAAAGAAGGCAAACATTTCTACTTTTTAGGAGAGACAGGTACTTGAATGGAAGGTGTCTCTTTACTACCATTTGAATAAACATCTGGAACTGCCCCCCTGACTAAGCCCATTGCCACCGGAATATCCTGAGTAACTGTAGTAGTTTTACTAGCAAAAGGGACAATAATTTGCACATTTACTTCTATATGAATCCCTACCGTCATATACGCACTATTTATACCAAATTCTTCTATTGAAGAAGTAACTTCACTATGCACATTGCCAATGACATGAAAGCGTATCGGAATTTTAGGTCCTAAATTCCCGATTAAAGGGATATTAGCCGCCTGACTCAACGGCATATAAAAAACTACCCCATTCCCTTCATTAATCTTGTTATAATCATATTCAACATCATCAACATTTGGCAAATGCGACAACTCCCCTTGCTCTGCCTGCTCTAAATACAATTTTACTTGATTGACCGTTTCTGTCCGAACTCGATTAATCGTTTCTGTATTAACTTTCAAATCAGCATGGTTGCCAGGGGATACTTCTACAAGAATATCATTAACATCCATAACACTTGATGTACGAGAATCAATCGCTTTACTCACAACCGAAGATGCAATCTTAGCCGTTTGTATTTCAGCATAATCTAAATAGGTCGGCATAAGCTTCGCATTTAAATAATAAATAAATAAAAAAACACCGATAATAACAAACACAATTACTAAGGTTAATCGATTCAACCGATTCCCCTTTTTTCTATACGTGCCGTGATTACTATATGATCGTAATTTCATTCGTTTTCGAGGGAAAAACAAAAAATCTCCTCCTGTTCCTTAACGTATGAACAGGAGGAGATTTTTATTCGATTTTCAATGGTACAATATAGTCCACTTCAACGCTTTCTATTATTACGGTTGGATAGTCCACTAGATTAATTTCATATGTAGCTGCTAATAGTTGATTTTGTTCCTCAAAAATACGAATCCACGGTAAAGCTGGATTCAATGTATTTTGTCTTGATACAATACCTCGACGCCCATCCAATAATTTCAAAATAACACCTTTAGGATAATGGACAACAGACCTTTTCAATGCATTCACAATACGTGCTTCGTATATAGTTCCAGCACCTGCTTCTAAAATGGCTAGGCCCTGAGAAGGTAGCATTTTTTCACGATATACACGACTTGTAGTCACCGCATCAAAGACGTCTGCTACACCAATAATTTTGGCAAACGGATGTATTTCAAAATCAACTAAGCCCCGTGGATAGCCACTCCCATCAATCCGTTCATGATGTTGGAAGGCACAATGTGCAACAATCAATGAGATAGAATGTAAATTACGTAACAAATCAAAACCATATCGAGCATGCTGCTTCATCGTTTCAAATTCCTCATACGAAAGGCGAGCAGGCTTTGTCAGAATATCTTTTGGTACCATAAGCTTCCCTATATCATGTAACAATGCACCAATTCCAATTAATCGTAAATCTTCAGCTGAGTATCCAAGCTCTTTAGCAATCGCTATCGAATAAAGTGTGACTTGAAAGGAATGTTGATATAAATATTCATCAAATAAATACGCATCTGTTAGTATTGTTAAAATTTCATCATTACCTCTAACTGCCAACAGTAACTCATCTACAATTGAGACAATTGCTTTTGATTGTTGGTCAAGCACATAAGAGGCATTTACTGGATTTAAACCATCGATTGATTGGAAAGAATCTTTAATGGTTGAAATTGCTTTGTTTCGAATAACAGTTGGAACTGTTTCTTGTACCTCAATCCCCTCAGAAATTTTATCGTCAATATATATATAATGCATATTTAATTGTTGAAGTCTTTTTATGATACGTTCATTAATGACAACATCTTTCTTTAAAAGAGGATGCCCCGCCTCATTCCAAATGGTTCTTGCTAATACCATTCCTTCTTTTAATACATCGATTGAAATTAATCGCATGACCTTTTCCCCAATCCATTCTAAAAGCATTTTATCTACTATTACTTAAAGAATCTTTGACCATAATCTATCATAATGTTTCGTAAAAATTCTGGTAGAATATATTTTTTCTTAGCATATTTAAAGCTTGGATAAAAATAACCGAACGTAAACAAATCTAGTGTTACTAATTTATAAATTCGATCATTATCTGCTAGCTTCCCATTGATAAGTAATTGCCGATCTTCATTCATTGAAAAGCCATAAGTTAACATCTTCCCAAAAATAACGCCTCTAAACCCTAATCCTTTTAGCTCAATATAAGGCCATTCTTCATTTTTAGATTGCTGAAAAATTTCTTTCATTTCAGCAACTGATAATTCAATCGTACATACATTTATAGGATGTGGGAAAATTCTATGCAAATCTAGTGCTGTCACTGTTCCCTTAGGCAAACCATCTAAAAAAATACCCGCGTTAAATAACGCACAATCTGCTCCACTTTTCTCTAAAATCGCACGTGCGAACAAATCGGATAATTGTGAATAATGGAACCATTCCTTGTTGTACGATTTTTCCGTAGTGAATACTGGAATATCAAGTAATCGTTTGCCTTCCTTTTCAAAAGATTGAACAATTTCATGTTCATTCTTAATTGCAGGCAAATCATTATTATGAATTAACGTATCCTTTTTTTCAATAATTTTCCTAGATTTTGTATTATATTCTAACATAAGATGGCCAGTATATTGTCCAAATTTCCCTCCACCTGTTAATAAAACGCCATTAATTAGCTTTCCATTAGGGAGAACGTGATGTGTATGTGAGCCAAATATAACATCTATTTCTGGGCATTCCTCAGCTAAAAGCTCATCCTCTGATATCCCTAAATGTGACAAACAAACAATTATATCTACTTCTTCCCGAAGCTGAAGTGCTAAGCGAATGAGTGTACTTCGTGCCTCATCTATCTCCCAGTCTAATTCGTTATAATAAATTTCAAACATAGCCGTTGCTGCAATGACTGCAACCTTTGTGCCATAAGCTGTTGTTAATACAACATACTGCTTCATCCACGTTGGATTTGATCCTTGAGAGGCATTCACATTAGCAACTACTACGTCAAAAGTTGCTTCATCATACAAATGGTACAGCTCCTCATGGGACAATGTTATACCTTCATTATTACCAATTGTTACTACGTCGTAGCCCGCTTCATTCAATAACCTCACATTGCCCTTACCGACTGTTGCTTCCGTATAAATATTTGAACGATCTAAATGATCGCCGACATCAAATAAATAACATGTTTCTCCCATGGTTGTAAGCTTCGTACGCATTTCTTCCACATAGGTTTGCATCCGTGACCAATACTTAAAATGACTGTGCAAATCATTCGTGTGAAAAATATGAATTTTTTCCAGCAATTAAGCCACCTCTTCTTTAAAATAGCTTCTATGTCTGTAGAAGACTTTCTATCAAAGTCATCTTTACTTTTCGGACCTATAGACATCAAAAATCAATATTACATTAAACCTTCGATAATAGAACGAATTCCTAATAATAATAAAATAACTCGAAGCGCTACTACAAGCGTATCTGATTTAATTCTTTTATTTAATGCTGCCCCTAGTTTTGCTCCAATATAAGCTCCTGGAATAACAGGAATCGTATAGAGCCATGGAACGTGTCCTAAATAAATATGACTCGCTGAATTAACAATCGACGATAAAAATACCATGAACATCGATGTTGCCACTGCAACGTGTGGTGGGAATAAAAATAAAATAATCATGGCAGGTACGATCATCGAGCCTCCACCGATACCAAATAATCCGGAGGCAAAGCCAATGCCAAATGTTAATGCAATAGCAAACCAAATGGGATACCCATATATAATGGTATTTCCTTCTTTATCATTGAATTCCTGTTGCACACCGTTTTTTACAAACCATTCTACAGGTTTCAATCGATCACGTACAAGTAATATCGTCGCTAAAATGATTAGTAAAATACCAAAATACAAATTAAATGATGGTACATCTAGCCCCTTATTTACCCATGCGCCCAGAATCGTTCCAGGAATACTTCCTATAAAAAATATCCAACCACTCTTATAATCAACTGTTTTAGATTTCATATAACTTAATGTAGAGGCAAGTCCAGTGAAAATCATCATGACAACCGATAAACCAACTACTTTTTGAGGAGTGATATCTGGAATCATCCCTAGATTTAATCCAACGTATAACGTTGCTGGGACTAAGATAATTCCTCCACCAAGTCCAACCAACGAGCCAATTACCCCAGATAATAATGCAATAATAGCTAAAACAAAAAATTCCATTATAGTTCCCCTTCAAACATATTTAATTGTTTAGGCGCTAACCCTACATCTCTAATCGCTAAAATCCCTTGTAATTCCTTTGCATTTTTCGCAGCATGAAGCCCTGAATTATTATTAAATAATACATACAGATCCTGTACTTCTGATTGAAGATGTTTCAAATGCTGTCCAAGCTGTTGCAATTCTTCACTATTATAGTCATATAAAAAGCGAACCTTCCGCCAGTTTTCGGCATTACCAGTATTACGCCACCCATGAATGTTACGTCCATGAATACGTACAAGTGCCTTAGTTGCAGTAACCGTAGGATGAAATGGTACAGAACCCACGCCAGCCTGTGGTTCATCACAAATGGTATGAATGAATTGATGCTCTCGTAAAAAATCCATTGTTTGCTGCACGACATTGTCCGCATACCATGTTCGATTACGAAACTCAATAGCTACGTCAAAGCCTTTAAGCTGTTGCCTAATATACAATAAATATTGTACATTCTTAGTCTGACAATCAAACCACGGTGGAAATTGTGCTAGTACCATTGCTAGCTTCCCATGACGTTTAAATTCATTGGCACATTCGATAAAGGCATTAAACATGTCATTCTTCGATTCAAACGGTATGTCACCACGTAAATGACCTGTCATTCCTTGATAGGCCTTCACAACAAAACTAAAATTTTCGGGTGTACCCTCACACCACTTTCGAACATTCTCTTGAGAAGGTATGGCATAAAAAGAAGTATCAACTTCGACCGTTAAAAAATGACCTGTATAATCGAATAATTTGTCCTTTGAGGCAGTCACTTCACTATAAAGCGAAGGATGATCACCCCAACCAGTTAATCCAACTATAATCATGTGACCCCCTCCTCTATGTACATTTATCATAGCATATACTTTCTAATGAAATATGAACGTATCGTAAAAAAACACAGCTAATAAATACGTATAGCAAGATGGATTTTACCATCATTTACCTATATGATAAAGTAAAGTCCAAAGTTAAGTGAAGTATTTATTAAAACGTATGTCCTGTAAATAAGCGGATTGGAGTGGAGGCTGGGCGACTCCTTGGGGATCAGCAATAGAGGAACGAAGGCTAAAACCATCACG
Organism: Lysinibacillus sp. NPDC096212; assembly: GCF_044763105.1. NCBI lineage: Bacteria > Bacillati > Bacillota > Bacilli > Caryophanales > Bacillaceae > Lysinibacillus > Lysinibacillus sp. NPDC096212. The sequence goes on from NZ_JBIWFQ010000005.1 coordinate 81,267, forward strand.
TCCTGTGATAACGCCTTCGTGACCAGCATCGTGCTGGCCCGAGACCCTGGAGCGAGCAACGCGAGTGAAGCGGCTCATCGGACGCCCCCAGGAAGCTCTGCTCTGTGCGAAAGCGAAGCGGCAGCAACAAAGCGCCCAGCCGGAGCGGAAATCAACCCTACGTTTTGGGGATGAGTCAAAATATAGAAAATAGAACATGAAAGGATAGTGATATAAATGATTACTGAACTACAGCAAAATGAATTTCACAGGTGTAAAGAGCTGTTGAATAAGCAAGGCCAATTAGAAGTTCAAGCAGTTGTAGAGGGAGTAAATCCTGGACGAGTATTTGTGGATAATATCGACACACCACGTACAGCACTTATTTGGTTAGGCAACAATGATGGATTTTTATTTATCGGGAATGAAGAAAATGACCAATTTAATAATCAAATAAATGATTTTGTAGATCGAGTAATTGTACCTGAAGCGAAGAAAGTGGGGTTACATTACTTCGAAGGTATTGGTAACCATCCAAAGTGGAATGAAACGATAGAAAAAATATTTAAACATCGCGAACTTGGTAGTTGGAAGCAAAGAGTCTATAAGCTACATAAAAATAACTATATAGCAAATAATGAGCCCGATGTTAAAGAAGGATGCACTGTTTTAAAAATAGATAACGCTCTATTTAACGATAACGCAATTAAAAATCCCGAATTTTTACATTCAAAAATTCTTTCGTGTTGGTCTTCTCCTGAATGTTTCTTGAATAAAGGAATTGGATATTGTGTCGTTTACAAACATCACATTATTAGTCTTTGTTTTTCAGGCTTTGTAGTTGAAAATGTCCACTGTATTGACATTGAAACATTAGAAGCTCACCAAGGAAATAAATTAGCCCAAAAGTTAGCTCACTACGTTGTAAAAGATTGTTTAGCACAAGGTTCGACCCCATATTGGGATTGTATGGATTCAAACAAGCCTTCCATCGCTGTAGCAGAAAATATAGGGTTTACTAATGTTTTTAACTATGTAGGATACGAATTTTCATTCAACTAAAAATATTAAAACCCCGCTAAGTAAATCACTTAACAGGGTTTATTTGTAGATATGGATTTAATTAATAAAATTTCACTACATCTTCAAAAGGTAATGACGTTTTGTCTCCTGGTTGTTCATTTGGTTCACCAAATGGCATTTGAGCTACTAGGCTCCATTCTGCAGGGATATTCCAAGTTTCTTTAACTTCTTCATCAATAATTGGATTATAGTGCTGAATAGATGCACCAATTCCTTCAGTAGTTAAAGACATCCATGTTGCGTACTGTAGCATAGCATTTCCTTGATGTGACCAGAATGGGAATTGCTCTTTATAAGAAGGTGCGTTTTCTTGCATTTGTTTGATTGTTGCTTGATTTTCAAAGAATAAGATTGTTCCTACTCCATCTGTAAAGCCTTGTAAACGCTCTTCTGTTGCAGCAAAATTTTCTGCTGGAACACGTGCACGCAATGTTTCTTTAACAATATCCCAAAACTTTTCGTGTTCATTATCCATTAAAACTACTACACGTCCGCTTTGCATATTAAATGAAGATGGCGCATGGACACTGACTTTTAATAGCTCTTCAATTTTTTCCTTTGTAATCGCTGCGTTCTTTTTCACTTTACGGATTGAACGACGATTAATAATTGCATCTTTTAAATTAGTTGTTGTTACTGACATTTGTAGTTCCTCCAAATTTTAATCAATTTTATATATAGACTTTTTCATGCAGCATCATTTGCTACTGTTTAAATTTTATTACCTATTTTTTAATTGCTGATCAATGACTTGCGCAATTCTTTCTTTACTAGCTAATCCTTGGATCATTTCATCACCAATAATTAGTGTAGGAACAGCCGTAATATTCGCTTCTTCATAAGCATGCTTTAAAGCTTCTTGATGAGCTTCACGATATTTACCTGAAAGCAAGGATTCTTTGAATTCTTCTTTTGGCAGACCTACCTCATTTGCTAATTGAGTTAACACGTCTACAGCCTCAATATTTTGCTCTTCTTGGAAAAATGCTGTGAAAACTCTATGATGAAATTCATTTCCTTTTCCATATACTTTAGCGAATTGATATCCTTCAAAAGCTAAATTCGTATATGGATGTGGAGATACTCGTGGTAATCGCATATCAATCCCTAGCTTTTTGGCTGTAGGGAGAATATAGGAATCCCACGAACCTAATTTAGCTGGCTCTTTCCAAGGATCAATTTTTGGATATGGCTTAGGTCTTAATTCAAACGGCATCCACTCTATCTCTATATCCTTTTCTTTTGCAATTTCATCCAACGGCCCTTTCCCTAAAAAACAGAAAGGACAAATAAAATCCGAATATGCTTTTATTTTAAGAGTCACCCAATAAAAACCTCCCTTTCTCTTTTAGTTGTAACCATTTTAGTTACAACTAAGTCAAATAAATATGCATTCCGTGAAAAGAAAAGAATGCATTTATTGTGATTGTTGAATTTCATGGATTAAAGATGTAATCACTTGTTCCATAGTAATGTTGGCTAATACTTGCTCCATTGCTTCTTGTGCTTGCACTAAAATTAGTTCTAACACAGCCTGTATATTTGCACCAATAGGACAATCAGGATTTGGATTTTCATGTAGATGAAATAATTTATCTTCTTCCACAACCTCTACTGAACGAAAAACCTCTAGCAAAGTGATAGTATCCAGATCTTTTACTAAAAAAGCTCCACCTGTTCCCCGGCGCACTTGCACTATACCTGCCTTTTTAAGATAGGACAATATTTTCCTAATTACTACCGGATTTGTATTCACGCTTTCCGCCATAAATTCCGATGTGCAAATGGTCGATGGATTTTGTTTGATGATTGATAAAATATGAACAGCGATTGTAAAACGACTGCTAATTTTAATCTTCATCACCTCCAGCTGTAACCATTATAGTTACAACTGAAAAATAAGTCAACTGTTTTATAAAAAATACAACATGCGAAAAAAATATAGATCCAAAAACTGTTGGGTCTATACTTGAACATGCTATTTTATAAGATACTGCTACATGCCTTCTAAATTCGACTGTATGCTAGTCCTCCTTCCATAAGAGGGTCTACCACGTTACAAACACTTAATTACTTTTAAAGGTTGATATTTTGAACAATTGAATTCTTCTTGAAATGTTCTAATGTATTTGGTGAATCTGAGTTTTCATCTGCTGAGAATTGTATAAATAAATAGTCTAGATTCATATCTGCCAATTGCACTACAGAAAGTGCTTCTTGCTAATTTCATTAGGAACCTCTAAACTAAGCTCTCCGTATAATACAGATTTAAGAATACTTCTTTTGGATATACATAAGGTTGCCTCCTCCATACGAATAGCAACCAGTTTTTGACCTTTAAGTTTCTCAATTAAAGTTGATTTTGTAGCTTCAACTATTATTTCCACAAGTTATATTTAATTGTGAACAAAGTAAAAGTGTATAGTATTATAAAAGTAAAGTTCCCAAAGCATTACTGGATCTGGCACCTTTCACAGAAAAAACAATATTCAAAAATTTTGAGTTTACCTATAGTCTTTTGTTTAAAAAAGAAAAAAGTGGGGATGCAAATGTACATTTTTATCGGGGTAATTATCTTCTTTCTAATCATTTTTGTCGCACTATGGATATTACCACTGAAGTATCAAAAAATTGAATGGATTGAAACGAACGCACAGATTATCGAAAGTGATTTTTCACACCGAGCAGTTGGACATGAGATTACATATGCAAAAGGAGAATCAAAGCGTAGAGTAAAGTTGACAGTACAATTTACGTCATTACAAAATAAATCAATCACTGTCACGAGCAAAGTATGGACATATACGAAAAATCGTGCTTTTTTTGAGGAAGGACAATGGGTGACGATTCTTTATAATAAAAAGAAGCCTCAACAGTTTAAACTCAAATATCAAATATAGAAGGTTACTGGGTTAAATGAATGGGAGATAATTTATTATTCATTCTTGTCCCATAGAAAAACACCTTCACGTTGATTTCATAAGGAGTCATACCAGTTTTTCAACGAAAGGTGTTTTTATTTATCTTAGAATTTCTAGGTCAGTACATTGCTACGCTTGACACGCCCATCTCATTGCTCCTAAGGTAGGAACTGTTGTAGAGAAATGAGCGGAAAGAAACTCCGTTAAACCTACTTTTCAATATTTTGATTTAATTGGTCTAATAATTTCAACTTTAAATTAGGATATATTTTATTATACATTTTCTTTTCTATTAATTTATGTGCAATTACGATAGAAGCAAATATAAAAGCGTACAGAATAAATGCCCATGGATACGCTAAGAACCAATCAAGTATATTTTTAAAGATATCCTCGCGACCTATTATTTTTAACTTTCCTAAAATCATATAAACAATAAAGACAACGATTGGTAATGCAATAACACCTGACATAATGTTTAAAGATCGTTTTTTATTCCGAGCTTCGATAAAAGTAGGTTCATTTAAATAATCGCTAACCTCCACTGCTTGTTTTTCAAAAGTATCTTCACTTCTAATAGGTAAGTTGTAATCACTAATTATTTTGTGAAGCTGTTTAAGTTCTTCCGCGCTAGAATGAATATCAAGCATCGTTTTTCCGTAATTCAGATTCCCCACTTCTTTCTCGCTTAAAATATTTAGTATATAGTACCATAAATGAAGGATTTTTGCTATTTGCAGGTTATGATTTGTCATATTTATCTAAGCGAAAAAACAGAGAAAAAAGATGATTCTACATCAAATGTTGGAGTGGAGGCATAATATGAAGCTTCCCGAACGTTTCGGCGACTCCCCCTTTCTTTATGATTTTCTATCCGTCTGTTAGATGGTTCTATCAGGTGGTGAAAAGCAACGTTTATCACCGGTGCTCGCATTTTTAAAAGATGCTCCATTGTTCGATGAAAAGAAGAATCCAACCTAGGCAACACAAGAAATGACTTTGCACAATTACCTATACACAATGCATAAGATAAGTTGATGGATCAATTACGCCTCGGCATAATTGCGTCCGGAATCGGCTTTGTTCTTAGGCCTGCAAATGTTTTTTGTGCGAAAGCGAAGCGCTAACGTAGCGGCAGCAAAAGGGTTTTATCTGCGCGAAAGCGAAGCGGCAGCGGCAGCGGCAGATGGCTTTTGCGCGAAAGCGAAGCGGCAGCAGCAGATGGCTTTTGCGCGAAAGCGAAGCGGCAGCAGCAGATGGCTTTTGCGCGAAAGTGAAGCGCCAGCGGCAACAGCACGATGTTGGTCACTCAGTCGTTGCCACAGGACGGGGCGTTCTTGGACTGAGTTCCTTTTTTTCAGCGGATGTCAGCGTAGCGACAGGTACAGATGTTTGGACACCCGCTGAAAGAAGTTAAACAAAAGGAGGACAATGATGTATCCAAATCAATACTATTATCATTATGCTCCACAGCATAATAGTACTTATCCTATGGTAAACGATGCTCAACTTGTAAATGATATTCAGAAGGCCATTAATGCTGAGTATAGTGCCGTTGCTTGTTATGAGAAGTTAGCTAAGATGGCACCTACTGAGGATGAAAAGAATAGAATACTTGAGATACAAAAAGATGAAATACGCCATCTCGAGGAATTTAGCAAAATTTATATGAATTTAACAGGAAGAAAGCCTTCTTATCAAATAATTGAGGAATGCCCGGACAACTATAGGGCCGGAATCGAATTTGCTTTTAAAGATGAACAAGAAACTGTTGATTCTTATTTAGATATAGCAGATAAAGCAAATGATCCGATGATTAAAGAAAGATTTCGACGTGCAGCAGCGGACGAGCAAAATCACGCAGTATGGTTTTTGTATTTTTTTTCAAAAAGCCCGGACATAACACATAAGCATACACAAAATTACGGTCATCCAGATCTATTACATCCTCCTACATTGACATCCCCTCAATTATTGGGTGAAAACTTAACTCAATCAATTTTTGATAATTTTCTAGGAAACTTTAACTTTATTAATAATACTTTTGGGCATATAAATTCTTTAATACCCTTTTTCGGACATAATTGGGTACCGTTTTCTAATGATGAATCGCAGTTATTCGTAACAAACTCAGAAAACAATAAAATAGCATATACGGCTAGGAGTCGTAAGGAAAAAGACAATATTTCTATGTATGAATCGTTTATGGCATTTAATATTCCTACTGATAATTTTCCAACTGTTTTTCCTCAACTATATAACAACTCTTTGAACCTCCAAAACAACATTAGGTACTTACCTTGAAGAGCAAAAGAAGGAGACGAATTTTAAAGTTCGTCTCCTTCAATCTAAACGCTCTGTACTCTTGCTTTTCCACAAGAGTCCACGCAAAATTATTTAATTTCTTTCCATAAAGACAATGCGAATATCCAATTTGGATCTCCATATCCTTGATAGTTTTGAACAGCTTCATATATTTTACCTTGGTGCTCTACTTTATCACCTTTTGTGTATGCCTTAATTGGACTCCATTGCTCATAAGACGACCCTTGCTCTTTTGTAGTCACAGTGAAAATGGAACTTTTATTAGATTCATTTCCAGCTGTATCAACGGCAGTGACTGCATAGTTATATGTTGTATTTGATTGTAGATTCATGTCCATAAAAGAAGTAGTTTTCGATGTTCCAACTACAGTCATTTGTCCTACTTGTGTGCCTCGATATATAACATAATGGTCAACTGCTACATTATCCTCTGATGCCCCCCACATTAAGTCTACACTTGAGGCTGTTACTCCCATCGTGTGAAGTGAAGTTGGTTGCGTTGGTGCTTCCGTGTCTGGAACTGCATTCATTGTCTCTACAGCTATAGACTCACTTTCTTTAGAAACATTTCCAGCTGCATCCACTGCCTTTATTGTATATGTATATTTTGTATTCGCTTTTAAATTTTTGTCTGTGAATGTTGTTCCCGGTACCGTTCCAATTGCTTTACCATCACGGAATACTTGATATTCTTTTACACCCACATTGTCTGTAGATGGATTCCATTTTAGCTCGACACTGTTAGCAGTAACTTTCGTTGCCTGTAATCCATTTGGCTGAGTTGGAGCTTCCTTATCTACATCCACATTATTCACTAAATTAACATCAATCACATTATAGAAAGCATTTGCAGTATTCGCTACATCCCAAACAGCTAAAATAACGTGGTAGCCACTACGATCAGTTGGTACGTTAATTGTATGAGTTAAATTAGTTGATGCTTCAGTACCGTTATGTTCAACAGTTCCAATTGGCTCAAGATCAGCACGAGTTAATGGCTTATTAGGGTCCCATCCCTTTTTCGTAATATAATAGTGCCATTTGCTTGTTAAATGTGATGCAGTGTACTTCCATGTAAAGGTATTCGGTCCCCCTGTAATCGTATTCTTAAACCAGCGATTTACAGATTGTTGATCGAGGATACCATCAAACTGACCTCCTGCAGATGCAATTTTACCATCAACTGGTCCACCTTGTGGAAATCCTTTCTTGGCCTCTAAGCTCTGTGGCTCATACATAACCCTTCCACAACTCAAGTTAAGCGCGCCATAACTTTGGCTACATAAAGCAGCACGGCTAGCTGGTTTTTCTACAAACCCATGTGCAGATGCATTTGGCGCCATTGCAATCCCCATGATTCCTGCTGCTAATATTGCCGCACTTAGTCCCTTTTTACTTTTACTTAATTTTGTAAATTTAGTGTTCATATAAGTAATCTCCTATCTTTGAAAATGTATTTCTACTCGTATGATAGCTATGGATTAAAAATTAAGCAAACTATGGGTGAATATGATAAAAGTCGCATTACATTGTGATGTTTTTTCGCAAAAGATATATATTAATAGCTCTAAATATAATAAATATCTTATAATTATGTGCCTTTTCATTTAAAGTAGCTTAGGATTTTATTAAAGTGTTCATAAAATATTCAAATTAAAATTAGTCAATTTATGATCTTCTCCACAGTTTTTTATTCTGCGTAAAATAGGTTGGTAAAGCTATATAAACAACATCCGCATAAAAAAAATCGAGTGCAGTGCACTCGATTTTCATAAAAGAAATTTGTGGGCAATAAGGGGTTTGGCCATAGCGTAAAACCCTTACTTGCCAACGTTTATCGGCATATTATCCGATAGAACCTTCCATCTCAAACTTGATAAGACGGTTCATTTCTACTGCGTATTCCATTGGTAATTCTTTTGTGAATGGCTCGATGAAGCCCATTACAATCATTTCTGTCGCTTCTTCTTCAGAAATACCACGAGACATTAAGTAGAATAATTGTTCCTCTGATACTTTTGAAACTTTCGCTTCATGTTCTAAAGAAACATTATCATTTAAGATTTCGTTGTATGGAATTGTATCTGAAGTAGATTGGTTATCCATGATTAACGTATCACATTCGATGTTAGCACGTGCACCACTTGCTTTAGGGCCGAAACGCACTTGACCCATATACGTTACCTTACCACCTTGTTTAGCAATCGATTTAGAAACGATTGTTGAAGATGTGTTTGGTGCCATATGAATCATTTTCGCACCTGCGTGTTGGTGTTGCCCTTTACCTGCTAATGCGATTGATAATGTCATACCACGAGCGCCTTCACCTTTAAGGATACAAGCTGGGTATTTCATTGTTAACTTAGAACCGATGTTACCGTCGATCCATTCCATTGTACCATTTTCTTCAACAACTGTACGTTTTGTTACAAGGTTGTAAACGTTGTTTGCCCAGTTTTGAATCGTTGTATAACGGCAATATGCATCTTTACGTACAACAATTTCTACTACTGCTGAGTGTAAAGAGTTTGTAGTGTAAACAGGAGCTGTACAACCTTCAACGTAGTGTACGTGAGCGCCTTCATCTACAATAATTAACGTACGTTCGAATTGACCCATGTTTTCAGAGTTAATACGGAAGTAAGCTTGTAATGGCGTTTCCACTTTTACACCTGGTGGTACATAGATAAATGATCCACCTGACCAAACAGCTGAGTTTAGCGCAGCGAATTTATTGTCAGTGTAAGGAATCACTTTGCCCCAGTATTGTTTGAAAATATCTTCGTTTTCACGTAAAGCTGAGTCAGTATCTTTGAACACAATACCAAGGTCTTCAAGATCTTGTTTCATGTTGTGATATACAACCTCAGATTCGTACTGAGCAGATACACCTGCAAGGTATTTTTGCTCTGCTTCTGGAATACCTAATTTATCAAAAGTAGCTTTAATTTCATCAGGTACTTCATCCCAAGATTTTTGTGTAGCTTCTGATGGTTTTACGTAATACGTAATTTCATCAAAATCTAAATCTCCTAGGTCGCCACCCCATTGCGGCATTGGTTTTGTATAGAAAGTTTCAAGTGCTTTTAAGCGGTATTCAAGCATCCACTCTGGCTCTTGTTTCATATTTGAAATTTCACGGACGATTTCTTCAGTTAAACCACGTTTTGAACGGAAAATTGATACGTCCTTGTCATGGAATCCGTATTTGTAATCGCCAATATCAGGCATTTTTTTAGCCATCGTTTCTCCTCCGTTCATGCATTATTGTTATCTTGTTTCAAGCTCGGATATCTTACTTTGAGTGAAAGCACCTATAGTGACTTTCACTCAAATTTAGATATTATTGCTTTACACCTTTTTCCATCGCTTTCCAAGCTAATGTCGCACATTTAATACGTGCCGGGAATTGAGAAACACCTTGTAGTGCCTCAACATCCTCAAGGTCATATTTCTCGCTATAGTCTTCGCCCATCATCATTTTAGAGAAAATTTCAGCAAGCTCTAATGCTTCCTCAATTTTTTTCCCTTTGATAAGCTGCGTCATCATGGATGCAGAAGACATCGAAATCGAACAGCCCTCACCGTCAAACTTCGCATCCGCAACAATACCGTCAGTCACTTTTAGCGTTAAGTGAATACGGTCTCCACAAGTCGGATTGTTCATATCGATCGTTACAGCATCTTCTTCAATAGATCCTTTATTACGAGGATTTTTATAATGATCCATAATGACTGAACGATATAGTTGGTCTAAATTATTAAAAGACATCGCCAAAATACTCCTTCGCAGAACGTAACCCTGCAACTAGGCGGTCAATATCTTCCTCTGTGTTATACAGATAGAAGCTTGCACGCGCTGTCGCTACTTGTTGAAGACATTTCATTAGTGGCTGTGCGCAATGATGTCCTGCACGAACAGCAATACCGTTCATATCAAGAACCGTTGCCACATCATGTGGATGTACATCGTCTAGGTTAAACGTTACAAGTCCACAACGCTTCATTGGGTCACGTGGGCCGAAAATTTTAAGTCCGTCAATTGTTTCAAGCTGATCCATCGCGTAGCCTGCAAGTTTATGCTCATGCTCCGCAATGTTATCTAGCCCAATTTCAGTTAAGAAATCAATAGCGGCTCCTAAACCTACTGCACCTGCAATAATAGGAGTTCCACCTTCAAATTTCCACGGTAGTTCTTTCCACGTTGAATCATAAAGTCCAACAAAGTCAATCATTTCGCCACCAAATTCAATTGGCTCCATCTTTTCAAGGTGTTCCTTTTTACCATATAGTACACCTATTCCAGTTGGTCCGCACATTTTATGACCTGAGAACCCTAAGAAATCTACATCCAAATCTTGTACATCGATTTTCATATGTGGTGCTGCTTGTGCACCATCCGCTACCATTACAGCACCGTTCGCATGCGCGATTTGAGCGATTTCTTTAATAGGATTAATCGTTCCAAGGACGTTTGACGCCATTGACACCGACACAATTTTTGTTTTAGGTGTAATTGTCGCACGAACCTTTTCTAAGTTAAGTGTGCCATCCGCTTCAAGCTCAATATATTTCAGCGTTGCATTTTTTTCCTTTGCTAGTTGTTGCCAAGGAATAATATTAGAGTGGTGCTCCATGTGAGTAATGACAATTTCATCACCTTCAGCAACATTAGCACGACCATAACTTGATGCCACTGTATTTAAAGCAGTTGTAGTACCGCGAGTAAAAATAATTTCTTGTGTTGATGTAGCATTAATAAAATTACGAACCTTTTCACGTGCACCCTCATATTTGTCAGTAGCACGATTTCCTAATGTATGCACACCACGGTGTACATTAGAATTATCGAATTCATAATAATGCTTCATTGCTTCAATTACTTGAATAGGTTTTTGAGAAGTTGCTGCGCTATCAAGGTAAACAAGCTTATGACCGTTTACTTCCTGATCTAAAATTGGGAAATAGCTTTTAATGTCTTTATTCATCATTAGCGAACTTTCCTTTCAATAACCTCCGTCAGTTGCTTTTGTACGCCTTCGATTGGTAATTGCGTAACAACTGGCGCAAGGAATCCATGGATAACAAGGCGCTCTGCTTCTGCTTTCGAGATACCACGACTCATTAAGTAGTAAAGTTGTAGTGGATCCACTCGACCAACAGATGCTGCGTGTCCTGCTGTTACATCGTCTTCATCGATTAATAGAATTGGGTTTGCATCGCCACGAGCTTTTTCAGAAAGCATTAATACACGTGATTCCTGCTGTGCATCCGCTTTTGTCGCACCGTGTTCGATGTAGCCAATACCGTTAAAGATTGATTGTGCTGCATCTTTCATTACACCATGCTTTAAGATATGACCATTTGAGTTCTTACCCCAGTGACGAACTTCAGTAGTAAAGTTAAGTTTTTGTTCACCGCGACCAACAACTACTGTTTTTGTATCAGCATGAGAACCGTCACCGATTAGATGTGTAATGTTTTCAGAAATAGTATCTGAGTCATTCATTAAGCCAAGAGCCCAATCTACTTTCGCATCACGAGCTAGTCGTGCACGACGATTTACATAAGTAGTATATCCTTTCGCAAGTACATCAACCGCACCGTAAGTAACTTGTGCATTGTCTTGAACTACTACTTCTGCAATAATGTTTGCTTGACCTTTTGCTTCTTCAACTGTTGAAATATATGTTTCAACATAAGTTACAGCAGAATTTGCTTCAGCAACAACTAACACGTGGTTATATAATGAAGCTTCTGCGTTATCATTTAAGAATACTACTTGAAGCGGTTGTTCGATAATGACATTTTTAGGTACGTATACGAACACACCACCGTTAACAAGTGCCGCATGAAGTGCTGTTAATTTATGCTCATCAACTTTTACAGCTTCTGTCATAAAGTACTTTTTAACAAGGTCGCCATGTTCACGAACCGCTGTTAAAATATCTGTAAAAATAACACCTTTATCAGCTAGTTCTTGCGATGTTTTGATGAAAGCTGGTGTGTTATTGCGTTGAATATAAAGATTTTCTTGAGCCTCAAGATCAATTAAACCTTTTGCTTCTTCTGGTAATGCATCAAGTGAAGCGAATCCTTCACTGTCAACTGTGTGAGTTGGGAAATTTACGAAATCCCATTTTGTAATATTTGTTCTATCTGGTTTTGGCAAATCTAAACCAGTTACTTTGTCTAGTGCTGCCGCGCGAAGTTCTGTAAACCAAGCCGGTTCTCCATTTGCTTCTGAGAACGAGCGCACGTCCTGTACTGTTACAGGCAAGTTAAGTTCCACTGTCATGCTAGTTCGTCCTCCCTCTTATGCTTCTTGTTCTTCAGTTTCTTCTTCGATACCTAATTCTTTTTTAATCCAGTCATAGCCTTCAGCTTCTAAACGTTGTGCTAATTCTTCGCCACCTGATTTAACAACGCGACCTTGCATCATTACGTGTACATGGTCTGGTGTAATGTAGTTAAGTAGGCGTTGGTAGTGAGTGATCATTAAGCAGCCGAATCCTTCTCCACGCATTGCATTGATTCCTTTAGAAACAACTTTAAGCGCGTCAATATCAAGACCAGAGTCAATTTCATCTAAAATTGCGAAAGCTGGTTTAATCATCATTAATTGAAGAATTTCGTTACGTTTTTTCTCACCGCCAGAGAAACCTTCATTTAAATAACGTTGTGCCATATCTTCGTGCATTTCAAGGAATTCCATGTTTTTATCTAATTCACGGATAAATTTCATTAGAGAAATTTCATCGCCCTCTTCACGGCGTGCATTGATAGCTGAACGTAAGAAGTCAGCATTTGTTACACCAGCGATTTCAGAAGGATATTGCATTGCTAGGAATAAACCTGCCTGAGCACGCTCGTCCACTTCCATTTCAAGTACATTTTCGCCATCAAGTTCTACTGTACCAGAAGTTACTTCATATTTAGGGTGACCCATAATAGCAGAAGCTAGTGTTGATTTACCAGTTCCGTTTGGTCCCATGATTGCATGAATTTCATTTGTATTAATTGTAAGGTTTACGCCTTTTAAAATCTCTTTCCCGTCGATTTCAACGTGAAGATCTTTAATAACTAAAGTTGACATGAAAATACCTCCATAGTGTGTTCAGTGAATGGTGTACCATTCCTTAATTATCATCATTCTAATCTTAACTGAAAATCGTTCTCTATGCAAACCATTTCAATCACTTTCAATTTTCTCTGAAACAATCCTTAAAAATAAAGAGTTTGTAAGCATTTTCAGATTATTGCTAATCGTTATTGACAATGAGAATCAACTTACCTCATTTTCAATGAAATAATTCTAATTGAGAATCAGTTTCATCTAGCTACATAGTGAAAACCCCGCAGAAAGTGCGAATTGTAGCGGTTTTGTGACAGAAATATATAAATAACAATACCAATACTATAACCTTTTTTATTAGAATGGAATCAATTAAAGGAAAGAAATCTCGAGAGTACTAGTTCATAAAATTAAGGTTCTTCATTATAAAGTGGGTTGATTTCCGTTCCGGCTGTGGGCGTCAACCAGAACGGAAATCAACTTATATATATGTCAAACTGTGGGTGGGCCAAAATTAATAAATGTAGATCATGCAATTTTTTTAATCTACTTTATTTTTCCCTTTGGCTGTTTTCCCCTTGAAAATATCGATTATGATTGAATATAATGCAGGTTCAGGAGGCGGACTGGAGATTTGTGTATGTATGAAGCAGTAAGTAAATTAAAGAAAGCGGACCATACAAGCCTTATTCAAGACACTAGAACAAGGTCTCTATCTAGAGGAAGTAATTAATATAGAAGTACAAATATAAAAGAAGAAACGGCATAAAATATCATACTAATTCCGAAAATCATCGTCAGCTTATTAATCTCTCTCAAATCACCCGGTTCTTTTTTCATCTCTTTGTAAAATTTTGTCGCCATAAACACGCCGCCCATCAATAAAGCGGCGCAACCGATAGACGAAACAATGTCCGCCTCTAATGCTTTACCCATTTCGATGACCGATGCTGCTAAAAAGTATATAAAAGCTGCAAACAAATATAGAGCTTTTTCCTTCCTCTCTAATTTTCTACTTTTCTTTTTCTTCACTTTATACCAATGCTTCAAACCTTCTTGCGACACATACTGTGCAACAATAGCTTCTACTTGTTTCGAACATTTTTTTTGAACTTTGACCATATAAAAACCTTCGTATTCTTCAGACGACCGCTTTAAAATATCTTTGATTCCTATTTCAAACGGAATGCTACTTTTCTCTAAGTGTTCGATAATTGCTAGGACAGCGTCTTCTGAATATCCAATCAATATTTTCTTTTTAAACAAACTAAACACCTCTTACGAAACAAGTTAAATTACGCCTAATTATACTATTCCATTCGCCTTTTACTGCAATCCAAAATATAACATACTCTTTTAAATATCTGACTCTTTCGTTTAGCAACATTCTTTGAGAAAACTGCCTTCGCCTTACTTTCTTGAGCTCCAATGAAGTTACTGTGCATCTCCCCCGCTTTCTAGCTAACATTTGTTTATTTACAATCATTTTTCATCTTAAATAGTATATAATTGAGGCATAATCAATCGTATTTTTCGATTAATAGAGGTGAAGATCTAGTGGAGTTACGTCAATTACGTTATTTTGTTGAAGTTGCTGAGCGTGAACACATTTCAGAAGCTGCCGAACATCTTCATGTTGCTCAATCTGCAATAAGCCGACAAATTGCTAATTTAGAAAATGAATTAGGCACACCACTTTTTGAACGTGTCGGACGGAATGTTAAATTGACACCGATTGGAAAAATATTTCTCGAGCACACAATTACTGCTTTAAAAGCCATCGATTTTGCCGCAAAGCAAGTTGAAGAATATTTAGATCCTGCTAAAGGTACGATAAAAATTGGTTTTCCAACGAGCTTGGCTAGCTATGTATTGCCCACTGTTATTTCAGCCTTCAAGCGTGAATATCCAGATTTACAATTCCAGCTCCGTCAAGGCTCCTATCGTTTTTTAATTGATGCAGTCAAAAATCGCGAGTTAAATTTAGCTTTTTTAGGCCCGCTTCCACCGAAGGACGAATCGATTCATTCAACAATTTTATTTACTGAAAACATCGCAGCATTACTGCCAGCAAAACATCCATTAGCCAAAAAGGAAAGTATTCAGCTTGCCGATTTACGTAACGATTTATTTGTGCTATTCCCAGATGGATACATATTACATAAAGTAGCTATGGATGCCTGCCGAGCTGCCGGCTTCTCGCCAAACATCATCTCCGAGGGTGAAGACTTAGATGCACTAAAGGGTCTTGTCGCTGCAGGCATTGGGGTCAGCTTATTACCAGAAAGCTCACTGTATGATTCAGCTGCACGCTTCACAGTAAAAGTACCGATTATATCACCTACAATTCCAAGAACAGTCGGCATTATTTCACCTGTAAACCGCGAAATTGCTCCATCAGAAAAAATATTTTTAGACTTCGTTACCAATTTCTTTTCACGTCTTTCTCAATTCCAATAAAAAAATCGCCGTAGCTGGCGATTTTTTTGGGGCTTAAAGTGTTTTAATACGTCAGATTGATGGTTCTATCCATCATTTTGATGTTTCTATCCACGACTTCGGCGGTTCTATCCGTCGCTTTGACGTTCCTATCCACGACTTCGGCGGTTCTATCCGTCGCTTTGACGTTCTTATCCACGACTTCGGCGGTTCTATCCGTCGCTTTGGCGTTCCTATCCACGACTTCGGCGGTTCTATCCGTCGCTTTGACGATTCCTTCCGTCGTTCTCGCCTTTCTTTCCGTCGCTTTGATAATTCTCTCCTTCGGTTCTTTTTGGGATTCCGCTTTCTTATTTAGTAAGCTGTAATCCTTCCTTTGTATTCACTGATAATATAGAATCTTTACCTAGTCCATTAATATATTTCATAATCTGTTCTAAAATTTCTGGCGTTGTTTCATACTCTTCCAATCGATCTTCTGTAATACCGTGTAACATAATAATAACCCAAGACTTCTCAGCAACCGCCTTATCAATCCATTTTTTTACATCCTCGAATTCTATTGTATTTGTAATAGGATATGATTTTAACCAGTATGGATCATAATTATTAGGTACATTAGTTTCTCTACCTAATACACGTATACCGTCGAAATATTGCATAGCAATTTTTCTTACTTCTTCATTATAATCGGAATAAGGAATCGCAACTGTTGAAACGATACCTTTACCTAGTAAAGACTCGATTGTATTTATGCTTTCATCAAATTCATAATGAATTTCATCCACCGATTTTTTTGTTAGAAATGAGTGACTTTGTGTATGAGATGCAATTTCTAAACCTAAATCATGTGCAACCCATACTTGAGATGGTGACATATAATTCTTATCATCTGAGTACAATTTATCACCGATAATATTAAAGGTTCCTGGCATATTATATTTCGAATGAAGTGGTAGTGCTTTATCATACCAATTTCGATAACCATCGTCATAGGATAGGGTTACAAGTGCCTGTCCATGATAATTAGAATTATTTAACGGCTTGATTTTTTTAAGATCTTCGATTGCAAAATTGGTAGTAAAAATCAACTTGAAACTATTTTTTAAACGTTTTGATTTATCATTTTCAATATCAGTTTGGACACTTAAAGTATATGTCGTATAGTTTTCGTATGATTTTTCAGGCTTCACTTTGACTTTATTTTTATCAATTTCAAATGTAAACGGAAAATCATTTCCTGCCTCATCTTTTATTGTAATTGAAGAGCTAGTAATTGATTCTTTATTAATTGGCTGGTTAAATGTGATCGTCCATTCCTTATTTAAATCTGTTATTTCTTTGTGTTCTATCAAAGATTTCGCTTGCGTTATTGTAATACCATTTATGCATAAAAGCACAAATGGTATCGCTAATATAACAATAAGCTTTCTCCATTGAATCAATCTTTCTCTCTCCTTTAAAACATTATTCATATTTCTTAAATGTTTCTTTCATAACTTCATAGGATTTTTTCAAACGTTCTACAGATTTAGGCATACTCCAATTATCCCATGTAAAACTATGCAATTGATTAAGTACACCTTTTTCAATCTCTGGCAATGAAGACACAACCTCATGCTTATCATTAAGAAATAATGCACCTATATTTATTTTATCTACAAAAACTGATGTTTCTCCGTTTTCTTTATAAAAATCCCCTATAAATTCTTTATGACTAGGATCCTTTGATTGAAGAAGTAACCAAGGAATACGTAATTCTATAGTTCCTTTATCGCTCCAATTATAATCGACAAGAGAATTATAATCCTTTGCCTTCGGATTACCATTTCCCTCTATTAATTTTCCTGTTTCATATTCTGAAAAAGGTACAGCTATATCTCGTTCCGGCAAGTATAGCTCTTTATTTAAAGCATAGTAAATCGGACTGAACGTAGTGTTCTTTTTCATAACATTTGAAGATGGAATGTCGATAAGCTTTAATTCATTTCCATATAAATAAGAATAGAAATCATAATAAGGATCGATGACCATACGTGACTCCTTATTCTTATTAAGCTCCACAACAAACTCAATGCCATTTTTGAACGTTACTCCTTTCAAATCTGATTTTGATGTTTTTCCTTGATTCGGAATAACATCTAATAGAATTTGAGTAGAAGATGTTTTATTGAGTAAATCTCCATTTAATTGGAGGTACAAGTATCTTTCATCATAATCAACACTCATTGAAGGCTTGTTTTTTTGTTGTTCATATAAGAGAGGAGCTTTCCATTCTGATATATCTCCGTCAACCTGTACCTTATGACGATCAAAGCTTAGTAAACCAAATTGTTGTTCATTTGTTTGAGCATTAGACCAATAAGGGCGTTGGTTTGGATTATCATAATCCATCGTATTCCATGTACGTTTAAACCACTCATCTTGCCAGGTAAATACTAATCCACCAAGTAAATCCTCTGCCATGATATCCTCAAAAAGATGGGTTAATATTTCACCTTGTTTCTGCTCTGACACAAATCCCTGAGTCCAGCCATACGGATTATCATGGGTTAAACCACGAGAGCCAGGGATTCCAAACTCAGCGATTAATACCGGCATACGATGTGCAGCGTGTAAGTCTGCTAAATAAGCTGCATAACTATTTTTTTCTCCACGATGATCCACATACGACAAGTATTTTTGATCGTAGTTAAAGAAATCTGGATAGTATGGATACACATGGTACGATGCAAATTGACCTGTTTGTTTCGCTAACCCTTTTGTATAAATAACATTCGGATTAACACTGGCAATATCTTCATCTGTATTTGGCTCAGATGGATGATCTAATAAATCTGTTGTAACCCAGTTTGTAAAGCTCATAGGGTGCATCCAGTCATAATTATTTTGCTCATATTGCGTAATATAATCCATTTGTTCTGCAAGCCAATATTCAAATGGAGAAGCATCTTTTGTTTCGAAATAAACACCATTATACTGTCCAATATTAGCATGCTTTTCATTTGTTCCGTTTACCATATGGGGGTACCATTCGATACCAATAACCCAACCGATTATATACTGTGAAATATCCGTATCATAATATCCAGATGCATGTCCTACTACGTGCTCTACATATTTATTACCGTGAATAACATCTACAAGGGTTTTCATTTCTGCTCGGAAATTCTCAAGCGTTGCAGGATCATAAGCATCTAAAGTTTTCTCTAAACCTTCTTCTTCAATCCACACTCCATGTAGTACATATAAAGGATTTTTTGCTTCCTCATTATATCTTTTTAAAGCTCTATAAAAGCCAGGTGGATGTAACGTATAGACTCGGATTGTATTGGCATTCATTTTACCAATCTGCTGGAACCAACGATAATATTCATCCTCCGTAATGGCCGCTTCTCCAGGGAAATAACCTGGTTTTCCCATCCCCATATTAACGCCTTTGAGGGTGATAGCTTCCCATTTTCCATCTTTTAAAATCTCAAATTTTTGATCGTTAATCCGTGTATTATAACCTAAATTATTTTTTGCTGAACTGTCAGATTTCTGCTTAACTTCTTTTTTCTCGAATTCTTTTAAAATAGACTTCATCATCGGTACATATGCTGACCAATAAAAATCATCACCTGAAAATTTTTGTAAAAATTTATAGACCGATTCCAGACCTTTCATTTTATAGAAAGATGGTACTTTATTAATATCATTAAAATCGCCAGCAAAATAATATTTTGTAGTATTTTTCTGTTCACCTGAAACAACTGCTGCGAACGAAAGAGGGACATCATGTTCATTTAATAATTTTTCACCTTCGTCAGTTAAGCTCCACTCATAATTCGCTAAAACATCTTGCTCATTCTTCGCGGTAACAATATCAAACCAGTAGTCATATCGTGGGCTCGATGAAACACCCAAGGACTCCTGCCCTACTTTAGTGAAGTTAAGATAAATACCTTCTTTATCAATATGTTTATTTAACTCTAAAACAAAAACCTCATCTCTAAAGTCATTCACTAATATGAAGCCCCCACCTTCATATTTCCAATCATCCTTAAATTTATCAACAACCCATTGTGGAATTTCATTATTTTTTCTATAATCTAATTCTTCAAAATAGCGGCCAATCCAACCAGACCAATCTATTTTCAAATAATCTAGCACTTGATTTCGCACTTCAGGAGACGTTGGTGATGCAATAGAGTTGAATTCTGCTATAAATAAACTTTTTTTTGTACTAGTTAAACGTTTCATAATAGCATCCCATTCTTGCGACTCTAATCCACCAACAATTTTCTTTGTGCGTGCCCCAAACCTTTCTTGCTTTGGGTTAAGATCATCTTCATAGACACCATACGTATCTGCTAAATAGATTGCATCATAATCTTTGTAATCCTTTGGCATTTTAGAAGTAGATACACTGTTATTTTGTTCATCTGGAATTGTGCCAAAATAATCCTTAGACTCATCATATTGACCTTCTTTATGTTCGTACTTCAAATAATTTAATAGCCAAGTTAACCCTAAATGCTCTCGATATGATTCATCCTTCACTGTTTTATCAATGATTGCAACATTCAGCTGTTTATTAGGTGACACGAACCAAAGAGCTATTGGTATCACTATAAGCAATAACACTACTATAATTCCCAAATAAATACGCTTCATATCGATTCTTGCTCCTTGCTTGAAATACCTTTACGATCCATTTTGCCCCACTCTCGTCTTCTTACTAAAAAGTTCAAAAGACCTTCACAGCGCCAAATGAGTGTAATAGGACGATACCAAAAAATTTCTGTAAAACTTAATAACATCATACGTATTAAATCTGCAACCTTGAACGTTTTATTTTTGCTCCATGCTTCAAATAACACACCCATAATTGAAAATACAACACCATAAAGTACAAATGCTAAAAGTAGTAAAATAGCTATCTCATAATAGATATCACCTAAGAAAAAAGCAAAAATAATATAAATATATCCACCAAGTTCGATAATTGGCCCAAAGCCTTCAATGAGCCAAAAATAAGGGAAGGATAATAACCCAATACCACCATATTTCGGATTTAAAGTCATTGTTTTATGATTCCATAAACTTTCTAATAATCCTTGATGCCATCTTCTTCTTTGTCGCCTTAAAACGGCCATGGTTTCTGGTGCCTCTGTCCAACAAACAGGGTTCTCTACAAATTCAATACGTTTATTTTCTTTCTTTTTACGGAGATATCGGTGTAGTTTTACTACGAGCTCCATATCTTCACCAATCATACCTTTAGTATAGCCACCTGCTTCTACTACCCATTTTTTCGAAAATACACTAAATGCACCCGAAATAATTAAAACTAAGTTAAATTTACTTAGCGTAATTCGTCCTATTAAAAAAGCTCTAAAGTATTCAATAATTTGCATAGTAACTAAATAATTTTTAGACAAGTTTGTTTCTAATATGGAACCAAGGTGCATATTCATTCCATTAGCAATTTGAACATTCCCACCTGCCGCAATTACCGCACCATCAGATAAGGCAATGGGTTTCATTAAACGTAATAAAGATGTACTCTCCAGAATTGAATCTCCATCAACAGAGCAAAAATAAGGATAACTTGCAACATTAATGCCTACATTCAAAGCATCTGCCTTTCCACCATTCTCTTTCTCTACTAAAAAACAATTTGGGTGAATTTGTGATTGATAGATTTGAATAATGGGATCTGTTGGGATTTCCATCTTTATTATTTTTTCAATTTTTTTCATTTGAAAATGCTCAATAACTATTTCTTGAGTACAATCAGTAGAACCATCATTGACAATGATTATTTCAAATTCAGGATAATGTAGACTAAGTAGAGAATGAATACTATCCACAATACCTACTTCTTCATTATAGGCGGGTATAATTACAGATACTGGCTTAGAATAGAACGCATCAATATACGTATCATCCATTTCAGTTTGATCAAGCCTATATTCTTTTCGTAGCTTTAAAAGTGCAAACAAAAACATAAGCCCATACGTTACTATAACTAGTAGCATATAAATTATGATTACCCCACCAAAAAACCACATTAAATAGTCAAGTATAATCATACTGCACGCATCCTTTTTTCTAATACTTCATTAGCCATATCAATTGCATATTGGTCATTTGTTGTTGTAATGAATTCTTTTAATCTTTGATAACCTCGTGGATCTTCAATTATCGTGCTTGCTGCTTGTGATCGTACCCACCAATTACTATCCTGTAACAATTTTTCTAAATGCTCGGCAGTAAATGTTAAAGGTGCATATTTAAATATTTTTGCGACCATTAATCTTTCTTCCCATATAGACGAATTGACAAATGGAATATACGTTTCTATATCTCGGATAACCCCAATTCTTTCAAGTCCCTTAAGAGTACGAATGCGAATTTCAGTATCTTCACTTACTAATAAATCTTCAAGTCCCTCTATAACATCCATACTACCTTTTGCTGCAATTGTATCAATCAACGCATATTGTGCTGCTTGTTGTAAATTCTCCATTTTTTCCATAAGTCGTTGAAGCATTTCTACTTCTAAATACGAAAATAACTTTTTATATTCACTTTCTGAAAAAGAATAATTACATAGCAATATTTCTTGTATAAATTTTTCTTTTTCAAGAATAGAATATATTTTTAATAGCTGAAATACTTCTATAGAACGGTTGTAATTAATTGATACTTCGCAAGTACTAATAAGCTCTTTTATATGGAAATCAGCAATGCGGTACATTGCATTCATTTTCTTACTCCAATTTCTGGATTTCAGCTCATTTTGGTAATATTCCTTTAAATTCATCTGTGCAAAAGTATAGATTTTTTGTTGGATAATCGGATTGGATATATTTCTTAAATACGATAAAAATATATGTTCTACCGCTAATATTTGAATTTTACTTTTAGGAATTTGCGTATCAGTAAATTGGCCGTCCTGTAGAATGTACTCCTGCCAAAGTATTTTTGTTTTTTGAATATACTTTTCTATCTCATGCTTTTTTCTCTCTTCATACCTTCTCTGATAGATTAAATAAATCATAGCTATACCACAAAATAGTAAGAGAATAACAATAATATATAGTAATAATTGAATAGATAATTCAATCATAATCATAACCTCGCAAATGTTCGCTTTAATTGTGCTTGAAATAAATTTAAATCAAATGGCTTAATTAAATACTCATCAACGCCACTTTCATATGCGTAATTCATATCTCCTTGAGATTTCCTATTTGTCATCATATAAATAATAAATTTCTTTTGATTAGCCATATTCCTTAATGTGTGCAAGACATTGAGACCATTTTTACGAGGTAAAATATCATTCATAATGACAATATGAGTATGTCCTGATAAATACCAATCTGACTGTAAAAATTCGTACCCATCTGAAAAAACTTTTGTTTCCAATTGAAAGTGATCTATAACCATTTTTTGAACTGTCATTTCTAATACTTCGCTTAAAATAGCATTTTCCTCTAAAATACTTACTTTCACTGTTTTAAGCGGCTGAGCCTTAAAGCTCGTCACGATTTCGATTTTCCAAGGTTCTGATAGTTCACTAAAAACTTCAAACTGTTTATCTTTTAAATCTTCAAACGTTACTTGATCATTTTTAACTGCTACAATAATCCCCTGCAATGTAAAAGTTGAATCGATTATAGAAGGGAAATAATCATTTTTTACGAGTTGAAAAATTCGATTTAAAAATGCATTTCCCTCCTCTTCACCATTTTGTGTTAACAAAATTCCCCATCGCAAACTTCCCTCTAACTTAAAAAGCATATCGGTATTCCGAACTTCGGATACTAAAAAATCAGCAATTTGTTCCTCTAAATCTACTATCACATTATTTTGATTGGGGTCAGTTACAGTTGCTTTTAAAAATATAACTGTCATTTCCATATTTGAACGAATAACATTTGCCTTTAACACATCAAAAAATGGTATAATATCACTTTCTTTTAAAATATTTACTTTTTGTGTCGCTTTAATTAAAGTGTTCATCCTATACTCCTCTTACAATTATTCAATATGATATTTGTTTGTTCTGTGGAACTATCAGGCTCATCACCATAACGTGTGGTTGATTTATGTTTCGACTGGTAGCGTCCGATGAGCCGCTAATCCCCAAGGAGTCGCCCAGCCCCCACTCCTATCAACTTACATATGGCATACGTTTCACATTGTCATCCACTACTTTTGGTGATCAGCCAACTATCATGTTATAAACGATAACTATACTTAGTAAATTAAATGAGTATAACTGCTTCTAGAACTTTCTGTATTGAGGTAAAAGTATTTTGTAGCTGATGCATTGATTTGCAACAAAACATCTACCGAAAGAAGATATAAAAAATAGTTAACTATTAGACGAAAACATAATAGTTTTTTTCTTTAGTACATGTGCTATTGGAGATAATATAATGGTAGGATATTGCTTTTTACGCAATTTCGTTAGGAGCTTTTCAGCGTTTTACAGTATATCTTATTAGAATCGTGTTATAAGACTATAACAGTTCAAACTAAACAAATTCTAAACAATTTGAAAATTGCCCCAAAATAACATTGGATAAAAAAGAAAAATCTACAACTTTCCTCAAATAAGCTGAGGAAAGTTGTAGATTATTTTCTTGTATGACAACGAACAAATGAAGGGAACATGCCTTTTAATTACTGATTACAAGAACAACTTATCTTAATTAATTTAATACCGTTAAGATATTATGGTCGCATTTCCATCCAGCTTTCAAGATGGTGGATTGCAATACCATTAAAGCTCTGATTTTCGGAAAAATATTGTTGAATTTTGTTCAATTGTTGATCCATATATGCTTCCCCTTCTTCTGAGAAGCTAACTAAGTCTCCTTCTGCTGACTTCAAAGTTTCAACACCTACAACAACTTTTTTATCCATTCGTTTAGCATATTCAATTTCATTTTTTACGATTTGTATAATGTCCTGTGAATTATCTCGATAAGCCATTATCGTCACACCATCTGAATAATTAATTAACCATTCAGATAAAATACCCTTACCATATTTAGTCTCATATAAAATTTCGTCATACCAAAAAGGTATATCTAATTCTAATGGTAATTTTAATGACCGTGCTTTCTTTTTCGCATGTATAACTAACTGTTGATAGGTTTGAATCGCGGTTGTTTGTTTTGTAGTCCAAATATGTGTTTCATATGGTTCAATATCTAAATGTATTCCTAAAAAACTTTGGGCCTCTGTTGCTTCACGTTGATAAAGCTCTAGCCAATTCATAAGTTGATTTTGATACTCAATGCCATTCTCTGTAATCCAATAGGATTCTCCAGCAAGTGCATATATTTGGATGTTTTTTGCGGTAGCCTTTTCTATAAAGTTTTGATAAACGCTTCTCGATATTTCATAATCAATTTGTAAATAAACTTTGTTTATGCGTTTATTTTCTAAAAATTGTAATGTACTGGTTTCGTTATCTACAAGTATCCATGGATTCCAAATCCATGTAGAGTGTTGTTCTTCTGTAATACCATTAGCCTTTATGGTTGTACTATTTAGTGACATAAACAATATGCATATGATCATCAACTTAAACTTTCGACTATTAATAATTTCACACAGCCCCATTCGTTCAAACTAGTTATACCATATCGAAAATTTCTATAAATAGAAATAAACAAAAAGAAGGATATGTTTCTTCTTATTTTTGCTCCTCATAGAATAGGGATTTGTTCTTAAAAGACTGATCAATCTATCTGTATTTTTCTATAGACACATGCCGGGCGCATCAAAAAAGCAATATGACCACAAATGAGATCATATTGCTTATTATTAAATATTCCCTTATGAAAAGTTCCTAAATGGCAATTTTTGTTGACTTAGTTGATTCTTTTCGTAATTTTAGCGATTTTAACAATCACTTTTATCCGTCACTGGCGATTCGTTCCGTCGCCTCAGCACTTCTATCCGCCACTTTGATGATTCTATCCACGACTTCGACTATTCTATCCGTCACTTTGATATTTCTATCCGTCGCTGCGTCGTTTCTATCTACGATTTTGGCGGTTCTTTCCGCGACTTTAGCTGTTCTATCCGTTACTCAGCTTTTATGAATTAGTCTCTTTGTTGAAACGATCGACAATCATAGATAATGCTCCATCTCCAGTTACATTTGTAGCTGTACCAAAGCTATCTTGCGCTAAGTATAGTGCGATCATTAGTGCAACCATTGTTTCATCGAAGCCGAGCATTGTTTGTAGTAAACCAATTGCTGCCATAACTCCCCCTCCAGGGACACCTGGTGCAGCAACCATTGTAATACCTAGCATAAAGATAAAGCCGATATATTGTGCAAAACCTATATCCATACCGTTCATCATCATAACACCTAAAGAACAAGTTACGATTGTGATCGTACTACCTGATAAATGAATAGTGGCAAACAGTGGGACTGTGAAATTCGTTACTTTTTCTGAAGCTCCTGTTTTTTGCGCTTGTCGCAATGTAACTGGAATAGCTGCTGCTGAGGATTGTGTGCCCAAAGCTGTAAAATATGCAGGTAGCATTGTTCGAAGTAACATAAGTGGATTTTTCTTATTTAAAGTTCCCGCAGCAGTGTATTGAACTAGCAATATTACCCAATGCATCACAATTATAAGTGCGAAGACAATTGCGAAGACAGATAATATTTTTGCTACTTGACCTCCGTATGTCATGTTCAAGAAGATCCCGAAAATATGAAATGGTAAAAGTGGAATAATTACAAATGAAATTAACTTTTCAATGATAACATTAAACTCTTCAAAACCACGTTTCATAACATCACTTTGAATGGCAGTCATACCAATTCCTACGATAAAGGCAAAAATTAATGCTGCCATGACATCCATTATTGGAGGCATTTCAACTTTAAAGAATGCCTGTGCTAAAAATTCCTCAGGGTTTTTCATGCTTTCCATATCACCATTTGAAATGAAATTAGGCAACACATTGCGCGCTACAAAAAAGGCAAATATTCCTGCAATGATTGTTGAGAAGTAAGCAAAGAATGTTGCTAAACCTAATAATTTCCCTGAGCCTTTCCCAAGCTGAGCAATGCCCGGAGCAATAAATGCAATAATAATAAGTGGTACAACAAATTTTAAAAAATTACCGAATATGCCATTGAATGTTGCAAATATACGTACAAATGACTCTGGCGCAAAGCTTCCAAGTATTACCGCTAACAAAATAGCAACAATAATTTTTGCCAATAAACCAAATTTAAACTTCACGATATTGTCCTCCTAAAAAAAACAACTGTCTTTCTCGAATGTATTATTAGTAATTTAACATAAACAGTTGAGAGAATATACAGCTTACGAAATAGGCGGAATTGCAAAACTCTTTTTTATTTTCTGATAAAAATACCATTACCATAACGTCTGGTTGAATTCCGTTCCGACTGGGCGCTTTCGCACAGCTAACATCCGCTTCGCTGCAGGGTCTCGGCCAGCCGATGCTTTATACGCGAAAGCGTAGTGCTAACGAAGCGGCAGCGGAAAAAGGGTTTTATCTGCACAAAAGCGAAACGGTAGCAGCACTATGTTGGCTACGAAGATGTTATCACAGGACGTGATGCTTTTAGCCTTCGTTCCTTTATTGTTGATCCCCAAGGAGTCGCCCAATCGGAACGAAGATCAACATAGATAATGGCAAACGTTTTAAGACATCTATAACTTTTGATGACGAGCCAATAAAAAGCAAAAAACTTAGAATAGGCAAATACTCACCTATCCTAAGCTCTATTTAACTTCTTTCAGCAAAAGTCTCCCACCTCTATAGGTGATGAGATGAATGCGGATTTAAGCTACTTTACAACGGTTGTCCAAACACCAGCTGAAATAAGTTAAAGCCTCCGGCGGATGTCACAGAATCGGAAAGGAGTTCTTAGGGGATGTTAGCCTAAAACCATCGCATCCATGCGATAACGGCTAACTGACCTGCATCGGTGCTGCTGTCGCTGCGTTAGCACTACGCTTTCGCGCAAAAAACATCTGCAGGCCTAAGCACAAAGCCGATTCCGGACGCATTGTTTATCTGCGCGAAAGCGAAGCGACAGCGAAGCGACAGCGAAGCGACAGCGAAGCGACAGCGGCAATTATGCCGAGGCATAATTGATTAAACTTTAAATAATTTTTGTAAAATATAATAGGATTGTTTTAAACGCTCTTCATACTTTGGAGTTTGCCATTGTTCCCAAGAATAAGCTGAAAGAGCAGGCAAGACATGGCCGTTGGTCTCTGGTAAAGATTTCACAACCTTGCCATCCTTATCTACAAAGACAGCACCAATATAAATATTATCTACCTTAGTAGAAGCTGTCACACCATCTTTATATAGATCTCCCATAAACTCACGCTGACTTGGATCTTTTGCTTGGATTAGTAGCCAAGGAATTCGTAGCTCAATAACATTATTATCCGTCCAAGTATAGTCTACTAATGAATTATAATCTTTTGCTTTTGGATTGGCATTCCCTTGAAGAAGCTTCCCTGTTTCATAATAACTAAAATCGGTCGTAATTTTTTGCTCTGGTAAGTATAGCTGTTTATTTAGCACATAGTTAATCGGTGCAAACTTACCACTATTTTTTGTGATAGTTGCCATACGAGGCGGAATCATATTTAACTTATGACCGTAAAAATAATCATAGAAATCATAGTACTCATCTATGACGACTCGAGAGTCTCCACTTTTATTTAATTCCACAATAAAATCTACGCCATTTGAAAAGGTCATATCTTTTATTGATGTTGCCGACGTATTTCCTTGGTTTGGTGCGACATCAAGTAAAATACGCGGTGATGCTTTATCTAAAACATCACTTTTTATTTTGAAATACAAATATCTTTCATCGTAATCGACAGCAAAATCTGTGGAATCAGAAGGTGCGGTATTGTACATTTGTGTACCTTTCCACTCCTTTGTATCGCCGTCTACTTTTACTTTAAACCTATCAAAGCTTAGTACACCAAATTGCTGTTCATTCGTTTGTGCGTTGGACCAAAATGGTCGACGATTTGGATCATCATAATCCATCGTATTCCATGTTCGCTTAAACCACTCGTCCTGCCATGTAAAGACAAGTCCTCCTAGCAAGCCTTCATGCATAATATCTTCATATAAATGTTGAAGTGTTTCACCTTGCTGCTGTTCGGACATATGCCCCTGATTCCAGCCATAAACATTTTCATGTGTCATACCGCGCGCTGCTGGGATTCCAAATTCCGCAATAAGAACAGGCATACGATGAGCTTCATGTAAGTCTTTTAAATATCCTGCATAACTATTTTTATTGCCCCGGAAATCTTTATAATTTAAATATTTTTGGTCGAAGTTAAAGAAGTCAGGGTAATATGGATACACATGATAGGAAGCAAATTGTCCTGGTGCCTGCATCTCACCCTTCGTATAAATGACATTTGGATTGACTCCTACTAAATCTTCATCTTCAGAAGGTTCAGATGGGTGGTCTAGTAAGTCAGTTGTTACCCAGTTTGTAAAACTCATAGGGCGAATCCAATTGTATTGATCCTTCTCATAAGTAGTAATAAGATCCATTTGCTCCGCTAACCAATGCTCAAATGGTGCAGCATTTTTTGTTTCAAAATACGTCCCATTGTATTCACCTATATTAGCGTGTTTTTCGTTCGTACCGACTACCATGTGCGGATACCATTCAATTCCTAGCACCCAGCCAATAACGTAGTTTGAAACGTCAACATCGTATAATCCTGAAGCATGTCCTGTTACTGGCTTCACATAAGTGTTGCCGTGGATAACGTCTACCATGCGCTTCATTTCACTTTGGAAATCCTTTAAGGTAGTTTCATCATAGGCATCTAGTGAGTCAGACAATCCTTCCTCATTAATCCATACACCATGCAAGACATACAGTGGTTTATCTGGGTTTTCCTCGTTATATTTAGCAAGTGCCCGATAAAAACCTGGTGGGTGTAATGTATAGACACGAATCGTATTGGCATTCATCTCACCAATTTGACGGAACCAGCGATAGTACTCTTCTTCCGTAATAGCGGCCTCGCCAGGGAATGCTCCCGGTTTCCCCATACCGATATTAACGCCCTTAAAGACTAGTGGCTCCCATTTCCCATCGCGTAAGACTTCAAATGATTCACCTTTAATCCGTGCATTATAATTTTGTTTTTCATGATTAACGTTTTCTTGAACCTCTTTTTGCTCAAACGTTTCAAAAATTTTATGCATGACTGGTATATAAATCGACCAGTAAAATGAACTATCTGCATATTTCTCAGCGTATTTATAAATGGTCGGTAATCCCTTTATTTTGTAAAGAGACGGTACCCGTGACATATCGTTAAAGTCTCCAGCAAAGTAATAGCTTGTAGTGTAGCGTTTTTCCTGTGAAACGATAGCCGCAAATTGCTGTGGAATATCGTTGTCCTTTAATAGTTTTTCCCCATCTTTTGTTAAGTCCCATTTATAATTAGCAAGAGCATCCTCTGCATATTTAGGCGTGATAATATCAAACCAATAGCCATACTCTGCACTAGCAGAAGTATTAAAGAATTTTTTCCCTTCTTCAGTAAATTGCAGCTGAATACCTTCCGTTTTTACATGCTTGTCCAGTTCCAGCACAATGAGCTTTTCTGTAATTTCATTAAATAAAAGAAAGCCACCGCCCTTATATGGCCAATTATCACCATGTTCATCTATGACCCATTGTGGGATTTCTGAGTTTTTATGATAATCAAGCTCATCAAAATAACGCCCAATCCATCCAGACCATGATATTCCTAAATAGTCCTGTAGCTCTTTTCTAACTGCCTCTGATGTTGGTGACGCAAATGTATTGTATTCAGCAATTAGCATACTTTTCTTGTTGCTTGCTAAACGACCTACTATTGATTGCCATTCATCCATTTCCAAGCCACCAACAATTTTTTCTGAGCGTTTACCTAGACGCTTTTTTTCATTTAAATCATCCTTATAAACACCATACGTATCTGCCAAATAAATAACATCATAATTGCTATAGTCGGTCGGAAACTTTTTTTCAGATACTCTTTTCGTTTTATCATTCGGAATCGTACCATAGTAATTTTTTTGTACATCATACGGATGATCATCGATTGTGTATTTATAATGGTTTAAAAACCAGTTCACACCTAAATGCTCTCGATATGTTTCATTCGGAACCGTTTTATCTAGAATCGCGACGTTCAGCGGTTTTTCATCGCTCAAATACCACCATGCTATAGGTGTAATAATGAGAATTAGAATAGCTATAATTCCTATATATATTCGCTTCATACACTGTTCTCCTTTTCAGCGATGCCGACACGCTTCATATTACCCCAATCGCTTTTTCTTAGCACAAACCGAACTAATCCTTCACAGCGCCATAAAAGAGTGAGTGGTCGATACCAAAAAATTTCAGTAAATGCTAAAAGTATCATTCGTAATAGCTCTCTCTTTCTCGGATAAGCGTTCATTGTCCATGCCTCGAATAGTATAGATGCTATTGAAAAAATAACTCCATAAATAACGAAGAGCAGCAACAGTATTACCGCTGCTTCATAATAGATTTTCCCTAAGAAAAATGCTACAACGATATAAATATAACCACCTAGCTCAACAATTGGACCTAGACATTCTACAAGCCAAAAATAAGGCAATGCAATAAACCCTAATAAGCCATATTTTGGGTTGAATGTCATCGTTTTATGCTTCCAAAGGCTTTCGAATAATCCTTGATGCCAACGTCTACGTTGATTTCGCAATACCCCTAATGTCTGAGGTGCTTCCGTCCAGCACACAGGATCTGGTACAAATTCAATACGCTTCTTTTCTTTTTTCTTTCTTATCAAACGGTGAATATTCACGACAAGCTCCATGTCTTCTCCAATAATATTCGTTGAATAACCGCCCGCTTCCACAGCCCATTCTTTCGAAAAGACGCTAAATGCTCCCGAAATAATAAGCACAAGATTGAATTTACTTAAAGCGATTCGCCCCATAAAAAAAGCTCTCAAATATTCTATTGTTTGCATGACTACTAAGTAATTATTTGATAAGTGCGTTTCAGTAACGGAACCAAGCTGCATTTTCGCTCCATTGGCTATTCGAATATTCCCACCTGCCGCAATCACTTCACCATCAGATAAAATAATCGGCTTCATCACACGAAGTAATGATTTTTCATCTAAAATTGAATCACCATCAATAGAGCAAAAATAAGGATATTGCGAAACATTAATACCTACATTTAATGCATCCGCCTTACCACCATTTTCTTTATCTACTAAAATACAATTCTTATAAATTTCTGATTCGTAAATTTGTTTCACTTGTTTTGTAGGGATACTTGCACGAACAATTTTATCAACGGGCTTCATTCTGAAATGCTCGATGACCGTTTGCAGTGTAGTGTCAGTAGAACCATCGTTAATAATGATAATTTCCGTTTGCGGATATCGTAAATTCAGCAATGAATAGACTGTATCGACAACTCCAACCTCTTCATTGTAAGCAGGGACTAGTAAGGATACTGGTTTTGAGTAGAAGGCATCGATATGTGCATCATCATACTCTGAGGGATCTAATTTATAGCGTTTTCGTAAATCTAGCATGGCAATTACAAACATTGTGCAATATGAAACGATAACGAATAACATATAAAACATAATAATGCCGCCAAAGAACCACATACAATAATCTAAAATTAATTTCATTTGATCCCCTGCCTTCTGACTACTGTTTCCTGTGCTATTTCAATTGCATATTGGTCGTTTGAAGACTCCATAAATTGCTGTAATTTTGCAATTCCTTCTCTATTTTCTGCAATTGTTTTTGCTGCCTGTGAGCGTACCCACCAATTTTCATCTTCAAGAAGCTGTTCTAAATAAGCATAGGTATAGTCTAGTGGCGCATGCTTAAAGAGTTTGGCAACCATTAATCTTACTTCCCACATATCTGAAGTCACAAATGGGACATAAGGATCGATTTCATCAATTACACCAATTTCGTAAAGACCCTTTAATGCTCTTATTGTTATTTCTGGAACCTCGTGTGTTAATAGCTGTTTTAACTTATCAATATATTGCATATTTCTTTTTACAGCTGCAGTATCAATTGCAGCAAATTGGATATTTTTCGTCCAGCTATCAAAGTCTTCAAACAATCGAATAAAAACATCATCCTCTAACAAGACAAATAATCTTCTATATTCGCTTTCAGAATAGCTAACGCTCGATTCTTTAATTTTTTCGATAAATAATTCTGGTTGGAACAGAGAGTAAATTTTTAACAGTTGAAAATATTCTTCCTCCGAAATTTTGGCTTTCTCGAATTGTTGACAAGCATCAACTAATTCCTCTATCTGTAAATCAGCAATTCGATATAAAGCATTCATCCTAATGCTCCAACGTTTACTTGCTAAATCCTTTTTATAAAACTGTTTTAAATAGAGATTAGAAAACTCTTTGATTTTATGTTCAACTATTTCATTCGTTATATTTTTTAAATACGATGAAAATATTGTTTCTATAGCTGCTACTTGAGCTCTTCCGCGGGGTACAAGGACTATAGAGAAATTTTCTTCATTGATTAAATAGTTGTACCAGTGCTGTGAATAGTTTTGTAAATAAGTATTATACGTTTCTGCAAAGCGAATCTCCCGCTGATGCTGCAAAAGTAGATATATCGTAAATAAAAATAAAATGACTAATAAAACAACGATGGCCGTTAAAAGAAAAGAAATCGATAGCTCGATCATAGCCAAAACCTCGCAAACGTTCTCCTGATTTTTGCTTCTAACAAACGTAAATTAAATGGTTTTACGATAAATTCATCGACTCCACCTTCATAAGCATTAAGTGTCGCCCCTTCTGAGTTTCGTTCTGACATCATATAAATGATGAACTTTTTCTCATTCGGCATTTCTCGTAAAATGTGCAAAATTTCTAAGCCATTTTTACGTGGTAAAATATCGTTCATGACAACTAAATGCATATGGCCTGTTTTATAGCTTTCGGACTGTAAAAAACTATAGCCATCTTCATAGGTAGCCACATCTAACGTAAAATGAGGAATATCTAAATCATTGAGCGTTGTTTCTAGCACTTTTCTAAAGATTGCATTTTGTTCAATAATGCTTACTTTTACTTGCTCAGTTGGTTGTTCACTATAATCTGTAACTTGTTCTATTGACCAAGTCGGCTGTTCGTCATCTGCTAGTTTTTGCTTATTTTTATCTAACAAAGTGTCAAAGTTTACACTATTATTTCTTATTTCAGTAATGGAGGCTTTTAACGCTATTTGTTGAAATTCCCTTTCTTGCTTCAGAATTGCAAAAATCCGTTTTAAAAACGCCTTTACCTCGACTTCACTACTTTGTAGAAAAAAAACTCCCCAATGCACGCCATCCGCTAATTGGAAAAGTAAATCTGTTTTTCGTATTTTTGATTTTAGAAAAGCTGAAATTAGATTACGTTCTATATCTGTTCCTTGTGGTGAATTAGCTAATTTAAAAAAGACTGCAGTCATTGTGAAACGTGAGCGAATGACGCTCTCACGCAATGTTTCAAAATAACCCTTCACCTCATGCTCCTGCATGATGTCTTCTGCGATGATTAATTTATTCATTGGTGTTCACTCCAGTTGATGTAAGAAATATTTGATTTTCTTTCATGTTTTCTAGCACTTTTTCGATTTATAAACACAACAACTATAGTAATAAAGATCACTAATCAATTTCTATATAAAATATTTGGTAAATCAGTCACTTTTAAAATATATTATATTTTTGCTATAAAACACAAAAGAAGACCCTTTTCGATAAAAATGTTATACTTTTCTGATAATAGACATCCTTTTTTAAACAAGAAAAAAAAGGGAATGCAAGCTTTAATACTTACATACCCTTTCAAACTGTAGATAAACACTATTTTGATATAAAATTACATAGTGTTTTTTTGACAACCTCTGTAGAGAGTGGCGACTTCTGTGGAATGGGCTTGCATTGAAAGCCCCGCAGGAACGTAGTGACGAGGAGATTGAAGCCAAAACCGTGGAAAGCACCAACTCTGCGTGATCATTACATTTGTTTTATTCTTTTGTAGACAAGCAAAAAGGGTGTGTAAGCTGTCATACTTACATACCCTTTTTTCGATACATTTTATTTTACTGGTACAACTGAGCCTTTCCACTCTTCAATAATGAAGTCTTGGATTTCTTTAGATTTTAATACTTCTATTAATTTTTTAATTTCTCGTTTTGTTTCATCACCAGCACGTACAGCGATAATGTTTACATATGGAGATTCTTTATCTTCAAGAGAAATTGCATCTTTCAATGGATTTAAGCCGTTATCGATTGCGTAGTTAGAATTGATAAGAACTGCATCACCTTCATTATTTTCATACATTTGTACAAGCATTTCAGGAGCTGTATTTGCATCGAATTTGAAGTTTTTAGGATTTTCTACAATATCCTTAAGTTCAGCAGATGTTTTATTTACTCCATCCTTAAGTTTAATTAAGCCCTTAGCTTCTAATAATGAAAGCATACGTCCATGATCTGCAACTGAGCTAGAAAGTAAAATTGTTGCACCTTCTGGAAGATCCTCAAGAGATTTATATTTTTTAGAGTAAATACCGATTGGTTCAATATGAATACCACCAGCGTTTACAAAATCATAACCCTTTTCTTTAATTTCCTTCTCTAAATAAGGGATGTGTTGGAAATAGTTTGCATCAATTTCGCCAGATTCTAAATCTTGGTTTGGTAATACATAATCTTGATATGTTTCAATTTTAAGATCGATACCTTCTTTAGCTAAAATCGGTTTTGCTTTTTCCAAAATAACAGCATGTGGTGTATTAGAAGCACCTACTGTTAATGTTACATTCTCTTTACTATCACCAGCATCAGATGATGAGCTTTTTTCTTCTTTTTTACCAGCACCACAAGCGGCTAGAGCTAGTACTAATACAGATAAAAATAATCCTGTTAATAACTTCTTCATTTTATTACTCTCCCTTTTCCTATATAAAATATGTTAGCGGTATGAAACCGAGATAACCTTTTAGATGTTCATAGTATGATGCTCTTTTTAGCGTTTATCTGTTTTGGTTGTAATTAAGTCGCCAATCCATTGAATAATAAATACTACTATTAAGATTAAAATAGTTGCCATTAAAGTTACATCTGTGCGATTACGTTGGAAACCATCTAAGAATGCTAAGTTTCCTAGACCACCTGCGCCAATAATACCTGCCATCGCAGTATAACCAACAAGTGCTACAGCAGTTACAGTAAGACCAGAAATAAGCGCTGGTAACGATTCGGGAATTAATACTTTCCAAATAATCGTTGACGTTTTGGCACCCATTGAACGAGCCGCTTCAATAACACCTTTATCAATTTCGCGTAAGGCGATTAATACCATTCGCGCATAGAATGGTGCAGCTCCAATAATTAATGCTGGTAAAGCCGCATCTGCGCCACGAATTGTGCCGAGTAAAAATTTCGTAAATGGAATTAATAAGATAATCAATACGATAAATGGAATCGAGCGGAAAATGTTAACGATTGATCCTGTTAAAAAGTTTACAATTTTGTTGGCCCATAGTTGGTTGGGACTTGATAAAAATAATAAGATTCCAATTACTAATCCAAGTATAAATGTGATGACCGTAGAAATTGTTGTCATATACAATGTTTCATACGTAGCGTCCCACATTTTTTCCCAGTCGACATTCGGAAAAAGACTAGTTAGCATTTGTAATCACCTCCGTTTGTACTTCGACTGTATTTAAGTAACTCAGTGCAGCAGCAACATTCGCCTCTGAGCCATCAATTTGCACAATAAGTGTACCGTACGCTCCATTTTTCGTTTGCGAAATATTACCATGTACAATACTTACTTCTACATCAAACTGTTTCACAAGATGTGAAATGACAGGCTGCTCTGTTTTTTCTCCTACAAAGATTAGCTTAACAAGTTGTCCATTAGGGTAATTTTCTTTAATTTGTGCCACAGTTTCCTGTGTTTCCTTCGTATCTGTAATTTGAGAAACGAATTTTTTCGTAATGGCTGCTTGTGGAGCTTGGAATACTTGTAATACTTCACCACGTTCTACAATTTCACCAGCTTCCATAACCGCTACACGATGACAAATCTTACGGATAACGTGCATTTCATGTGTGATTAACACAATCGTTAGACCTAATCGTTCGTTAATATCGACAAGTAGATCAAGAATAGCATCTGTTGTCTCCGGATCGAGTGCAGATGTTGCCTCATCACATAACAATACCTCTGGGTTGTTAGCAAGTGCACGAGCGATACCTACCCGTTGTTTTTGTCCCCCCGAAAGTTGTGATGGATATGCTTTTTCGCGCCCTTCCAAGCCAACTAGTGTAATCAATTCATTCACACGTGCTTCCCGTTTGGCCTTTGGCACACCTGCGATTTCTAATGGGAAAGCGATGTTTTCGGCAACAGTTCTAGACCAAAGTAAATTGAAATGTTGGAAAATCATACTAACCTTTTGTCTAGCATCCCTAAGCTTTTGTCCCTTTATGGACGAAAACTCTTGATTGTTAACCGTCACCTTACCAGATGTAGGCTTTTCTAAACCATTTAACAAACGAATCATTGTACTTTTACCAGCGCCACTATAGCCGATAATGCCGAAAATTTCACCTTTATTAATAGAAAGGTTGACGTCTTTAACTGCTGTTAATTCGCCATTCGTAGTTTTGTATTTCTTCGTAATATTTTGAAGATTGATCATAGCGAATTCTCCTTTTCTTATATCAATTATGCCTCGGCATAATTGTTGCTGTCGCTTCGCTTTCGCACAGATAAACATTACGTCCGGAATCGGCTTTGTGCTTAGGCCTGCAGATGTTTTTTGCGCGAAAGCGTAGTGCTAACGCAGCAACAGCAGCACCGATGCAGGTCAGTTAGCCATTATCGCATGGATGCGATGGTTTTAGGCTAACATCCTCTAAGCACTCCTTTTCGATTCCAGGACACCCGCTGAAAGAAATTAAAAAACCCCTTCACTTAAAGACAAGTAGAAGGGGTCACGTACATATACGCTAAACCGTTCTCTCATCTGTCAAAGATAAATCTTTGGGTGATTTGGCACCTTTTCACGTTTGTGATGGTTGCCGGGCTTCATAGGGCACTTCCCTCCGCCGCTCTTTATAAGAGTTCGATATATTTATTGTTTTTTTAATATATTTGTTACTTTACCATGTGATTAATATTCAGTCAATTAGTTTTTTAACAATTCGTATAAATATGGTACGGATTGGAAGGCATAAACCTTTTCTATCACTTCTCCGCCTTCACATACGAGTAAACATGGTACACTTTCGATTTTATTATCATAAGCTATTTGCTCTATAAAATTAATATTCGCCTTACCAACCTGTAGCTGTGGCAGCAATTGCTCAATAACCGCCATCATTTTCGATGCAACTGCGCACGTTCCACACATTGGCGTATATAAATAAAAGGCAGCCTTTTCACCGGACTGGATAGCCGTGTTCCACTGCTCTTTTGACCATTCTTCCATCTTTTTTCACGCAACCTTACAAAATATATTCATTATGGATTGAGAAATGTGCACGAAGCAATATCGCCGCTAACACTTTCCTCGGAGTTGTCTCAACTTCCTTATATGTTGGCATCGTACGTAAATGCTCAGCCTCTGGATAATGTCTGTCCATTAATGCCCGTAGCTTATTACCTGATGTATCTGCATCAAAAAATGTATAAAGCTCACAACCCTCATATGGATCGAGTAGCTCTTCTAATTGATGCACACCAATTGTACCATTTGTACAAAGTATTTTTACGTCTTCATTTAAAATAGGTTCGATTTGAAGTTTATCCGATCGGCCTTCGACAATTAAGCATTTTCCCTCGAACATCACGCCACCCCCATTTAGACATATCCCTTATAATTCATTATATCAACAAACCTTGTCGTTGATACAGTTAGATACCTATTAATAAGGGAATATACTTGCATTTACCTTACCAACTATAGTGGCAGGATGGTTAAGATAAAAAAAAACGTCGGTAGTTTCCGACGTTTTTCTGATCAATTATGCCTCGACATAATCGCGTCAGGAATCGGCTTTGTGCTTAGGCCTGCACGACGCAGGTCAGTTAGCCGTTATCGCATGGATGCGATGATCTTAGGCTAACATCCTCTAAGCACTCCTTTCCGATTCCATGACATCCGCCGGAGGCTTTAACTTCTTTTAGCTGATGTTTGAACACTCGCTGAAAGAAGTTAAAGGCTTGTCTTATTCTGCAATCATTTCTTCGTATTGCTCAGCTGTCATAAGCTTGTCAATTTCTGAAGCATCAGCAGGCTCTACAACGATCATCCATGCTTTTTCATATGGTGATTCATTAACGAATTCTGGGCTATCTTCTAAATCTGCATTTACTTCAACTACTGTACCTGAGATTGGTGCGTATAATTCAGAAACTGTTTTAACAGATTCTACGCTACCGAATGGATCATCAGTTTTGATTTCGTCGCCAACTTGTGGAAGTTCAACGAAAACGATATCTCCAAGTTCAGCTTGTGCGAAATGAGAAATACCGATACGTACTTTACCATCTTCTACTTTTACCCATTCGTGCTCTTCAGAGTAACGTAAGTCTTTAGGTGTGCTCATGAAAAAAACCCCTCCATAAATATGTAATATATTCATTTTCAGTGTGCCATACTTCTACCATAAAAACAAGAATCAATTATGCCTCATTCAGCTCAATACCTATAGAGGTGAAGAGTTCTGACCTGACGCTTCGCTTTCGCTACATACAACATTTACTGAAACAAGTGAAAAGCGGTTATTTCCAAGCTTGCTCAAAATCTGATTCTTTAAACCCTAAAGTAACTTTTTTTCCATCGGTTACAATCGGACGTTTAATCAACATACCATCTGATGCAAGCAGTTCAAGCTGCTCCTCTTCAGTCATTTCAGCAAGTTTATCCTTCAAGCCAAGCTCTCGATATTTCATACCAGAAGTATTAAAAAATTTCTTTAAAGGTTGTCCACTAGCTTGCCATAAGTTTGATAATTCATCCTTTGTAGGTGGTTGTTCGACAATGTGTACCTCTTCGTATGAAACCCCATTGTCATTTAGCCATTTTTGAGCTTTTTTGCAAGTAGTACATTTCGGATATTGAATAAATTGAATCGTCATTTATAGGCTCCTCTACTTTCATCTTTAGGAACAACATTTTCAGTGTATCCCTCATTTTCTGTAGTATACCATCATAACCGTTACGAGCCAAAATGAAACTCTTCAAGCCAAAGCGTGGGGTTGATTTCCGTTCCGGCTGGAAGCTACTCATGATGCTTTCGGGGGTTCTTGGAATTTTTATCAGCGATTCTCATGTTGTTATCAGCGATTCTTGGCATTTTATCAGCGATTTTCTTGTTGTTATCAGCGATTCTCGGCATTTTATCAGCGATTTTCTTGATGTTATCAGCGATTCTCAGCATTTTATCAGCGATTTTCTTGATGTTATCAGCGATTCTCAGCATTTTATCAGCGATTGGCATTTTGGAATGGTCCGTTTCCTTCGCTCCGTGCAAGGTCTCGCCTGTTTCGCTTTCGCACAGATGAAACCCTTTTGCTATCAAACTACATTTCAAAGGATACATGTGGAGTGGAGACAGGGCGACATTATAAAGCGCACACAGTTTTGTGTATGAATCCTTTTTTGCTCTTTGGCAGGTGGATGTCGATAAAATTTAGAAGTTGGGTGATAAAACATGAAAGTTAGTCGATAAAATTCAAAAGTTGGGTGATAAATCGTGAAAGTTGGTAGATAAAATTCAAAAGTTGGGTGATAAATCGTGAAAGTTGGTAGATAAAATTCAAAAGTCGGGCGATAAATCGTAAAAGTGTTCTGATAAAACTAAAAGTTGGATGTTATTTTGTTAAAGCGAAGCGACCCCATCGAATGCGCGTAGCCGGAACAGAAATCACCGTAGAGCTATACTTTTATTTCCAACAAAAAAACCTAGCTATCACATCTCGGATAGCTAGGTTAGGATTGCTATATTAAACTACAAATTTTTCTGCTTCAATTAATTTAACAGAAGCTTCGCGTTTCTTCGCGATTAAGTTGTATGGATTGTTGCGAGTTAATTTACGTAGTGCAGACAATGTCATGCGTGCAGCGTCGCCGTCTGCTGAAGCAAGAATCGTATCTTTTGCTTCTTTTTCAATTTCTGCAAATGCTTCTTGGCAGAAGATTTGAGTGTACAGTAATTTTTGATGAGCTTTTTCAGCACCGTCACGAGCAATCGCTTTTTCTGTACGCAATACAGCTGATTCCATCGCGAATAATTGGTTTGCGATATTTGCAATATTCACCAATACTTCTTGCTCTTGATCAAGCTTCGCACCGTAGCGTTGTGCTGCTATGCCTGCTGCTAATACAGCAATTTTCTTCGCATTTTTCACAAGATATTTTTCCTGTGCTAGCGGCTCTGTGCCTACATCCTCAGGCATTAGCATTAGAAGCTCCTGTTGTAAGTTTTGAGCAACTTGTAGTAATGGTAATTCACCTTTTAATGCTTTCTTCATAAATGTACCTGGTACAATCATGCGGTTAATTTCATTTGTACCTTCAAAAATACGATTAATACGAGAATCACGATAAATACGCTCTACTTCGTATTCAGCCATAAAGCCGTAACCACCGTGTAATTGAACCGCTTCATCTGCAATGTAATCTAAAGTCTCTGAACCAAATACTTTAGCAATAGAACATTCAATAGCATACTCAGCAATTGCACCAGCGATCACTTTCCCTTGCTTTTGCTCTTCTGGGCTTAGCTGACTTAAACGGTCTTCAAATAAACCTACTGTACGATAGTTTAATGACTCAGATGCATATAATTGTGAAGCCATTGTTGATAATTTTTCTTTTGTTAGATTGAAATCAGACAGCTTCGTTTTGAACTGCTGACGTTGGTTTGTATATTGAATGGCAAGCTCTAATGCACGCTTCGAGCCACCAATTGTTCCAACCCCTAATTTATAGCGCCCGATATTTAAAATATTAAAGGCAATAACGTGTCCACGACCTACTTCACCTAAAAGGTTTTCTACAGGTACTTCTGCATCTTCAAGGATTAATGTACGAGTCGATGAAGATTTGATCCCCATTTTTTTCTCTTCTGCGCCAACCGAAACGCCATTGTAGGCACGTTCAACGATAAACGCTGAGAATTTATCGCCATCGATTTTCGCATAGACAACAAATACATCTGCAAAGCCTGCATTTGTAATCCATTGCTTTTCACCATTTAAAATATAATGTGTCCCTGCATCATTTAATTTTGCAGTAGTTTTTGCACCTAATGCATCTGAACCTGAACCTGGCTCAGTTAATGCGTAAGCAGCAATTAATTCACCTGATGCAAGCTTTGGTAAATACTTTTGCTTTTGCTCTTCATTTCCGAAAAGTACGATTGGTAAAGAACCAATACCTACGTGTGCACCATGCGTAATAGAGAAGCCACCAGCAACAGACATTTTTTCTGCGATTAATGCAGAAGAAACTTTGTCTAGTCCAAGACCCTCATATTCTTCAGGTACATCTGCGCTTAATAAGCCGAGTTCACCTGCACTTTTTAGTAGACGAACCGAATGCTCAAATTCATGGTGTTCTAAGTTTTCAACGACTGGTAACACTTCATTTGCTACATACTCTTCAGTTGTTTTAGCAATCATTTTATGCTCATCTGTGAAATCTTCTGGTGTAAATACACGATCTAATTCCACATCTTCAATAATAAATCCGCCGCCTTTAATGAAATCCGTTGTTTTTTCTGTCATTCTAAATTCCTCCCTATTTATCTATTGTTAGTAGTTTTAATCCCCAATATATAGAAAAACTTGGAGCACTGTGTTCGGAGGCAACCGGAAACGCTGCACTCCAAGCTGATCTAGCAAAAATCATAGAATTTCAAACACTCCTGCAGCACCCATTCCGCCGCCAATACACATTGTCACGACGCCATATTTCTTACCTTGACGCTTCAATTCATGAATAAGCTTTAATGTTAAAATGGCTCCAGTTGCACCAAGTGGGTGACCTACGGCAATTGCTCCACCATTGACATTTACTTTGTTTTGGTCGATGCCTAAATGGCGTACGACTTGTAGGGATTGTGACGCAAATGCTTCGTTAATTTCCCATAAATCAATGTCATCAATTGCTAATCCTGCAATTTCAAGTGCTTTAGGTACTGCCACGATTGGTCCAATACCCATCACCTCAGGAGGTACACCACCAACTGCAAAGCCTAAAAACTTCGCCATTGGTGTAAGCCCTTGCTTCTCTGCTTCCTCACGATCCATCACAAGTACTGCCGCTGCACCGTCTGAAGTTTGAGAGGCATTACCAGCTGTAACGCTGCCCTTAACATGGAAGGCTGGACGAAGCTTCGCTAAACCTTCTACAGATGTACCTGGACGTACACCTTCATCCATGCTAAACGTGAATTTTTTCACCTGTGGCTTGTTGTTGTCATCTACATAATGCTGCTCTACTTCGATTGGTACGATTTCATCATTGAATTTACCTTCTTTAATCGCTTTTTCCGCAAGCTCATGTGAACGCACCGCAAATGCATCCTGATCTTCTCTACTTACATTGTATTGACGTGCCACTTCCTCTGCTGTGTGCCCCATCCCCATATAATATTGGGGAGCAGTTTCTGCTAAAGTTGGATTTAAGCGAGGTGTATTACCTACCATTGGCACCATACTCATCGACTCGACTCCACCAGCAAGAATCGCCTTAGAATGTCCTAGCATTATACGCTCTGCTGCAAAAGCGATTGCTTGTAAACCTGATGAACAGAATCTATTAATTGTCTGCGCTGGTGTTGTATTTGGTAACCCGGCAAGCGCTCCTATATTACGTGCTACGTTCATGCCTTGCTCAGCTTCAGGCATTGCACACCCTAAAATTAAATCGTCAATCGGACCTTCATAGCCCGCTCTTTTTAATGTTTCTTTGACAACAACCGCTCCAAAATCATCTGGTCTAACTGTTGCTAAAGAACCCTTCTTCGCTTTTCCAATCGGAGTTCGTGCTCCTGCTACAATAACGGCTTCACGCATCGTATTAATCCCCCTTTGTTTCATGTGCAAGTATGGTTACAGTCTTGAAATTAGTTACGCAGTGGTTTGCCCTTTAAAAGCATGTGCTGCATTCTTTGTTGAGATAAAGGTTCTGCAACTAAGCTTAGGAACGCCTCACGCTCAAGGTTTAATAGGTATTGTTCATCTACTAATGTGCCATACGGAACTTTACCACCAGCAATGACATACGCTAATTTTTTAGCGATTTTTAAATCGTGTTCACTAATATAGCCTGATTCAAACAACCCTTGCGCACCGATTAATAGCGTACCGTAGCCTGATGCACCGACTACAGGAACTTTCGCAGGTACAGGTGCTTGATAACCTGCCTCATAAAGTGCTAGTGCAGCTTGCTTTGCATCGTATAGTTGGTGATCTGGGTTAACAGAAATCCCATCAGCAAAGTTTAAGAAGTTATTTTCACGTGCTTCTTCGCCAGACGTCGAAACTTTTGCCATTGCAACTGTTTCAAATACTTTATTAGCAATATGTTGATAGTCTACCTCAACGCCATTTGGTAACCCTTTGATGAATTTTTGGTAAAGTGCCTTATTACCGCCTCCGCCAGGAATTAATCCTACGCCGACTTCTACTAAGCCCATATACGTTTCCATCGTTGCTTGAATATGTGCAGCTGGTAAGCAAACTTCTGCTCCTCCACCAAGTGTCATAGCAAAAGGTGCTGCTACAACAGGCTTGCGAGAGTATTTAATCTTTTGCATTGCATCTTGGAATGCTTTAATAACGAAATCTAGCTCAAAAATATTATCATCCTGTGCTTCTACTAAAATCATTCCTAGATTCGCACCAACACAGAAGTTTTTCCCTT
The DNA here is from genome assembly GCF_044763105.1 of Lysinibacillus sp. NPDC096212. Classification (NCBI taxonomy): domain Bacteria; kingdom Bacillati; phylum Bacillota; class Bacilli; order Caryophanales; family Bacillaceae; genus Lysinibacillus; species Lysinibacillus sp. NPDC096212. The sequence continues at coordinate 126,158 of NZ_JBIWFQ010000005.1, forward strand.
GGTTACCGATGACTAAGCCTTTATAGTTAGCTTCTACTTCATCGACTGCAAAGTTAATCATTTGAATAATGTCTAAGCCAATTGCATTCGATTGGGAATGGAATTCAAGTAAGGCAATTCCGTCACCTAAATCTATTAAGCTAGCACCTGTATTTGATTTGATAACACCGTGCTTTTTCTTATAACGTTTTAAGTTAATTTCTTTTTCATTAACTGGCACTTTTACGTAGTCAGAGCCATTATAATAAGCTAGATCGCCGTCAATTTCCGAATAGAAAGTTTCAAAGCCGCTTGCTAACATATCTTTGACAAATGCCGGCACCTCACGACCTTCAGCCTCCATTTTAGCTACGGACTCTTTCACGCCAATTGCATCCCATATTTCAAATGGCCCTTGCTGCCAGCCGAAGCCCCATTTCATAGCATTGTCAATCGCAACAATATCATCAGCAATTTCACTGTGTAGCTGTGCCGAGTAAATTAGCGTCGGAGCTAAGATACCCCATAATAACTCTCCTGTACGATCCTTTGCATATGTTAGTGTTTTTACTTTATTTGCTAATCCACGAGTTTGTTTTGCCATCTCGATAGAAGGTGTTTTCAATTTTTTTGCTGGGCTATATTCTAGTGTGTCTGGATCAATTTCAAGGATCTCTTTACCTTGCTTTAAGAAGAACCCTTGACCTGATTTTGCTCCTAGCCAGCCGTTTGTAACCATTTTCTGTAGGAATTCTGGTACTGCAAACACTTGCTGCTCTTCATCAGTTGTTTGATCATAAACGTTTTTCGCTACATGAATAAATGTATCTAAACCAACAACATCCAACGTTCGGAAGGTTGCGGATTTTGGACGACCGATTAGTGGGCCTGTTACAGAATCCACCTCACCAACCGAATAGTTACCCTTCATCATTTCTTGTAAAGTAATTAGTAAGCCGTACGTTCCGATACGGTTGGCAATGAAGTTCGGTGTATCCTTAGCAAGTACAACGCCTTTTCCAAGCACATCTTCGCCAAATGTTTTCATAAAGCTTACAACTTCTGTCGCTGTTGTGTTTGCCGGAATTACTTCAAGTAATTTTAAATAGCGTGGTGGGTTGAAAAAGTGAGTTCCAAGGAAATGCTTTTGAAAATCTTCTGAACGTCCTTCTGCCATTGCATTAATACTTATGCCAGATGTGTTTGAACTAATAATTGTGCCAGGCTTACGTACAGCATCAATTTTTTCATATAGGTTTTGTTTAATCGCTAAATTTTCAACGACAACTTCTATAATCCAATCTACATCTTTTAATTTCTCTAAATCGTCCTCAAAGTTACCAACCGTTAGTAGTGATAAATTTTTCTTAGAAGTAAGTGGTGCTGGCTTTTGCTTTAATAACTTTTGAAGAGCTCCGTTGACAATACGATTTCTTACAGCAGGATGCTCTAAGGAAAGACCTTTTGCTTCTTCCTCTTTTGTTAGTTCCTTCGGTGCAATGTCTAATAATAATGTTGGAATACCGATGTTTGCTAAATGTGCTGCAATTCCAGAGCCCATTACCCCAGATCCTAGAACAGCCGCTTTTTTAATGTTGTAAGTCACAAGCAATTCCCCCTTATTCTTCCATTGAATGAATAGTCATTCATTTTTTGGCCAAAAAAATATCAAGTTTGCCTTAGTGTATTTTTGTCCAGATCATCTTAGGCGTAATCTGTGACATACTACAAAGGCTTATCTTCATTCAGCAACCATTTTGAATTAGAGGTTAATATCTTCTGCTGAATAAAGATAAAACTACTTTTTCTGTTTTTAGTTTAGATTATTTTATCTGATTTAGCAATCTTTTTTCACCAATTATTTTTGCAATATACAACTTTTTTCGTTTTTTACGAGCGAAAATAAGACAATAAGTAGATAGCGATAATTCCAAACAGAAAACTTTCAGGTTGAGGGAAAAATGTGTAGAATGGAAAGCAAGGAGAGTGAAATACTAATGAAAACAATTACAACTGCTGAACAATTTAATGAACTGATCTCAGGTGATCAAAAAGTTCTAGTGAAATTTTACGCTGGATGGTGCCCAGATTGCACACGCATGAATATGTTCATCGATCCAATCATCGAAGAATACAACCAATTTGACTGGTATGAACTTAACCGTGATGAGCTTCCAGAAATCGCGGACAAATATGATGTAATGGGTATTCCAAGCCTATTAATTTTCCAAAACGGTGAAAAATTAGCACACTTACATAGTGCAAATGCTAAAACACCTCAGCAAGTTATAGAGTTCTTATCTGCTCAACAATAATGGAAAAATGAGCTGCATTTCTTTTTGAAATGTGGCTCTTTTTAAAAAGGAGATTATGATGCGTCAGCAATTGTCGCTACTCGGAAAGTCTCAATATGATGCATCCATTGCACCAAACTATCGTAATTCTGCCTGTGGTCCTACAACTGTACACGTAGTCTTAAATTATTTAGAAGATCAAGTTCCTTCGGTAAATGAGCTTTATAAACTTCTCGGTGGCACAAAAATCGGGTTATTTAAATGGCGTCTAATTCGCAACCTTCGCCGGCTTCGTCCGACATGGGATATCCGTGATTGTACGTTAAAGGAAGCTATGCAGGAAATCGATGCAGGTCGCCCTGTCGCCATCCGCTTTGACCGATATTTCAGCCTAAATTGGCGCGATAAAAAATCTGCCTTCGCTTATCATTGGGTGCCTCTCATTGGCTATGAAATACGAAATGATGAGCTGTGGCTAATGTTCCATGATAATGGCGGCCCTAATCGTGAAAGTAAAATTCGAACGGCTCCTTTTAAAGATAATGAAAAAGTATTGAGCTTCGTGAAAATTACACCGAACTAGACGAGAGCGTGCTTGCAATGTTAGACACGCTCTTTTCTTATCAATAATTCAAGGCTTATTTACTCTTCTCAATAATAACTTTTAGAACTTCCGCAAATACATCCATTGTTCTATACGATTCTTCCAACGTATTTTCTATACCTCCAACTTCTAATAATACTGAATTATCATGGAGCTCTTGATTATAGGTGTTTTGGGGATCGACCCCTTTTTCTATTACACCTATTGATAGTCCCGGATATAATACTTCTAGTTGTTCATGAAGCTGAGTGGCAAATATTTTATTCGTTTCATAGTTTCCACTCGTTTTTGATACGACAAATTTAATTCTTGCGTAATCCTTCCCTTTAATTTCAATTGTGGATTCACGTCTTTTTTGAGAATCTCGATGTATATCAAACACCATGCGAATACTGTCATTTTCGGCTAAAACTTTTTGTAAATTTTCCCGTGATACTTTATATGATTCCCAATAATTTAAACCTCTTCTTTTTAAGATTCCAGCAATATCGGTCTCATCATGTACTGAATTAATTTGCATTTCCTTTAGTGCTCTACTTAACTCTTTACCTAGCAATGTTACATTTTTAGTATCGCTATAAATCACCTGATTAATTTCTTGTGCAGGAAGCTCTGGAATAAATGATTCCGTATTATGTGAATGATAAATATATACTACAGGTTCCTTTTCATCCATTGCATAAGACAATGACGCCCCTCCATCACTATGGGCTACCTCTGAAACTGTGCCACTCCCATTTAAGGAGAATAACCATGAAAAAATAAATGCACAAACTAAAACGCCGCTTGTAATCACAGAGAATTTTGTGAAAATTCTTTTTTTACCCATGCTTCGTGCTCGTTGTCTAAGAGTATTCTCAGTTGCAGAAACAAACTCCTTTCTAGGATGTTGAGGGTATATTTCTTTCAGCATATCAAATAAGTCTTTTTCATTTTGCATTTGTCAAAACCCCCTCTATTTCAATATTCAGTTTTCTCTTAAGCTCTTTTAGGGCTCTGTGATAATCAACTTTTACTTTCGCCGCACTACATTGAAGAATTTCCGCAGTCTCGTTAATGGAAAATTCATTAATACCTCGAAGTATGACTACAGCTCTGTAATTAGGTTTTAATTTAGCAATGGCTTCATGAATAAATTGTTTTATTTCTGTTACCTCAAATTCCTCATCAGGCTTCTTTTCATTCGATGATAGCTGATTAAAAAAGCCGTCCTTAAATAGTGAGGCAAACCTTTTCTTTCTGTAGTGATCTATTGCCACGTGTTTTGCGATTGAAAAAATCCATGTTTTCAAATGATATTTACCATTAAAATTCGATAAACCCTTTAATACCCGAATGAATACTTCTTGGGTCAAATCCTCAGCATCATTTTGATTTCCCGTAAAACAAACAAGAAATCTATAAACGTCTAAGTAATACAAATTGTAGATTTCAACTATTCTTGATTCTAAGTTATTTGAATCAATCAATCGTTCCCCTCCTTTTACTTATTTGCTTATAATTCGTTTGAGGTTAGGAAAAGGTTACAAAAATTTATATAAAAAGATTCGTCACCATAACGTGTGGTTGATTTCCGTTCCGGCTGGGCGCTTTGCCGCTGACGCTTCGCTTTCGCGCAGAGCAGAGCTTCCTAGGGGCGTCCGATGAGCCGCTTCACTCGCTTCGCTCGCTCCAGGGTCTCATCTCTGACGCTAATCCCTAAGGAGTCGCCCAGCCTTCACTCCAATCAACCTAAGTACATGGCATATGTTTTAACAAATGTCAGTCTTTGGTGATGAGCCATAAAAAAAACAGAGTATATTTCTATACTCTGCGTTGATGACCATTATGTTGGTCACTCAGGCGTTTTCAAAGGATATGAAGATCTTAGCCTGAGTTCCTTTATTTCAGCGGATGTTTTGACATCCACTAAAAGAAGTTAAATAAGTGAATACAGTGAGCGTGCTTGTTTAGCGATTAATGTGTAGCCTCGTTCTTCTATTTCTTTGAACGTTTGAGGCTCGTAATTAGGTAATACTAAGCTCGCTAATTCTGCCTCGATCGGTACGTTCGTTTGAATTGTTGCAAGCTCGTGTGACAATTTTAGCATGTCTAGATTCTCTTTAATTTTCGTGCGTTGACCTGGCTTTAATTCGTCTATTGACGTAAGAACATTTTCGATAGAACCATATGTTTGAATTAACGTAAGTGCCTGCTTTGGTCCAATACCTTTAACGCCTGGATAACCGTCACTCGTATCTCCCATAAAAGCTTTAACCTGTGCAAATTGAATCGGTTCGATGCCATATTCCTCTTGAAAGCGTGTATGCGTATAAACGTCATACTCTGTGTAGCCTTTTTTCGTAAAAGCAATTTCCGCTGATGGTCCTAGAAGCTGTAGTAAATCCTTGTCTCCGCTAATTACCGTAATGTCAGCCTCATCCTGAAATTTTGTGATCATTGAGCCAATTAAATCATCTGCTTCCATCCCTTTAACACCGAAATTTTGCCAACCAATTTGTTGCGATAAATTTTTCGCCATATCAAATTGCGGTAGCATTTCCTCTGGTGGTGATGGACGATTAGCCTTATAGCCATCAAATAATTCGTTACGGAATGTATGTGCACCCATATCCCAACAAACAGCAAGATGGGTCGGCTTCATAATAGATTGTGCCGTCAATACATGACGTGCAAAGCCTTGGGCACCGTTAGAAGGTGTCCCATCCGCCAGGCGAATATAATGCCCCATTGCAGCCGAAGCAAAGAATGAACGGAATAATAGCGCCATGCCATCCACAATTAAAAGTTTTGGTTTTGTTGTCATGATAAATAGTCCTCTCTATAACAATACAATAATTGTATTCATTTATGATACTTTTATTAAGCATTGTCTATTATAGCAAACTATATAAGAACATCTACAATATATAGATGGTGTTAATTTTATGCAGTACACTAAACTTTAATTATGCCTCGGCATAATTCCGTGACATCCGCTTCTACAGAGCTCCCTTTTGTCATCACGCTGCCAATTTTATTAGAGAGCAGAGGCCGTGTATTCTGTCTTTAAAAGTCCATAAACATCAACGTCTTCATATGTATCTAATAAAAGTCTATTTTGTCTCAGTGTTCCTTCTTTAAGTAATCCACACTTTTCTAACACCCTAGTCGATGATTTGTTTCTAGAAATGGCAGATGCCCAAATTTTGTTGAGACCTAGTTCGATAAAACCAAAATGAATCATTCTATTTACAGCTTCGGTTGCAAAACCTTTCCCCAAATAGTCCTGACCAATCCAATAGCCGAGTTCACCTCTATTGTTGACCTTATCAATTCTTAAAGTAATCGTACCTACAATTTCTCTTGATTCTTTAGAAACAATTCCTAAAGGGTATTCGACTCCCAGTTTTATAAGTTCTGGCTGCACCTCAATCCAATCTTGTGCGAACTTCAATTCATATGGGTGCGGAAGCCCAAGAATATCTGCTAATCTCTTGTCATTAGCCAATTCTTTAATTCTGAATGCGTCATCACTAGTAAAGGGTTCTATACATAGACGCTCGGATTCTAATTTTATAACCATATTTGCTCCCCCTTGTATTAAATTGTATCAACATACATATAGCAAAGCTTCAGAAGTCAACAATATGCTTAACAGAGCCTATAAAAAAGAGCTACTTAAAAAAGCTATCGTTTTGGTCAATCTTTATGCACAACGATCGCTTTTTATATGCAATAAAATTTTAAGTTGATTGCATCACATGTAGAGGTAACTCCACGACCTGCGTGAGAAATCTACTTTTACTTGATTATTTACTTACACCTTGGACGTTATTTTTTTGAATACGATTGCGGTAATCCAGTCGAATACCTGTTAGCCATTGTAAAAACGCTGTCACGCCCATCTTCACTGTTTCCGGGCGTAGGTCCCCCTCCTTTGGATCGGCATAGACAAAGTCAATATGGCGGACCCCTTCATTTTCTCCAATGAGCTTTAGAATATCAAATAATTCATAGGCCGTTAATCCACCTGGTGTTGCAGCAGGTACATCTGGGGCGAATGTAATATCAAGCGCATCCAAATCTACTGATACATAAATACGATCTACCTCATACATAAGCTGACGAAGCATTTCACGAATCGTTAATTGTATGCCGTCACGGCGCATTTGCTTTAACGTAATCATATGTATTCCTTGTTCTTTCGCGTAGTGAATCATTTCTGGTGAATTAAAAAAGCCGTGTAACCCGACATTGTAAACATGTTTCCCCTCTACAACGCCTGCTGCAATGAGCTGCTGTATTGGAGAATCCATAGCTAAGCCAATTTCCTCCTGATTCCGAGCATCCAAATGCGTATCAATTTGAATAATCCCTATGCGATCCTTCGGAAAAGCATTCTTTATTCCTCTAAGAGAGCAAGCTGTAATCGCATGATCTCCACCTATAAGACACGTGAAACTTTTAGAATAAGCGGTGCTTAAGCTTTCTGCTGCAGCTTCTATAGCTGACTCTGAAAGCATTCTATCCGCCTCATGGATGGCCACATCGCCTACATCAACGACTGCTAACGAGCGCAAATCTACTTGCTCATCTAAATTATATGATTGAAAGCTTGGCCATGCCTTTCGAAATGCTGTTGGATACAGTGCCTTTTTGGATGATTTACTAGCATACGATAATAAAGCACCATACAAAATAATATCTACATCATTTGGAAGTGGATTTTCTTTTTGCTTCACCCATTGATGCATTGCTGAACCATTCTCTTGCTTATACTGCCATTCTGGTTGAATAAACATTTAACCGACCACCTTCATGCTATTTTTCTATAACTATCATAACGTAGGGTTGATTTCCGTTCCGGCTGTGCGCTTTCCTGGGGGCATCGAGTCGGAACGGATATCAACTTATTCACATGACAAACGTTTTGTCATCCCCGACTTTTGGTGATGAGCCAAATCGAAGTCAATTACCCTATGTAATTTATTGTTTACTGAAATATACCTAGTGAATTTATCTTCCACAATAATAGTACCATTAGTACATACAATTTCGTCAAAGCTCAGTATTTTCCCTCTTAATTTCTGAAAAATTCTCCATATGTGGATTTGTAAGAAAGATGTACCGGAAAGTTATACGTTTATAACAAAGTTGCACCGTTTCACCTCATCTATATTAGTTTTTTTCATGGGAATAATAGGATAACAGAGGTCGGATGTAGAAATAATTTACAGGTCACTAAATTAATGGAGGTTCAAAATCAACACCCTAAAAACAATGGGTGGTAAGTGCATTTCATCGAATTTTTATTAAGCTAACGAAAGTAAATGGTTACAGGAAGGATTGATTTAATGAGTTATAAAAATACTTTTATTAAAATTTCAGAGGATTCGGAAGTTGATTCAGCTATTACACCTCTCCCAAGAAATAACAAACCTACTATAGCTTCGATCGAATATGACTTAATCAGTAATAACCCTTACAAATACACTCAGGAAGAAGTACAATTTCAAACTTATTTGATTAAAAACCAAATTAAATCAGATCCATTAGATGAATTAAGAAAACATTTTCTCCAAAAACCTAAAGCGTGTTTTAGAGCTTCTCCATTGGTAAAGAAATATGGGTGGGGAATACACTACGATGATGAAGGAAAACTTGCAATATATGATGTTAATAGTGAAGTGTATGAGCAATTTCTCAATTCGGATAATATCACTTTATTAAAAGGTATGCGTTCTAAACGGAGCGGTAAATAACGACTCTTTTATCGCCTCGAGATCATTATACCTCGGCATTACCCCAATAAAAAAGTAGCGAACTAGGTAATCTTCTAGTTTGCTACTTTTTTGGTTTTCTTCACCACCGCTGATTATTAGTCTTCACCTATCGGACTTTTGCGGTATAAAGTTTGGCAAAGCACTGCGACCTCGTACATCGTATAACTTTGAAAGTTATATTGCTTATGCAATTCCTGATAATACTGTAAAAGTTCCTCAAGCATAGCTAAATTTTTTTCGATATTCTTGCCAAAATTATGAGGGTGCCACCATAAATGATAAAAAGCTTTAGACCGTGCAGCTGCTTGCATTCCCTCTTTTATACGTTGGACTTTTAAGCCTTCAAAAAATCGTAAAGGGCTACAATAGGGCCTTAAAAATGCACTTGAACGAATGTTAATAAAGGAATCCTTTTGCATTTCTTCTAGCGTTACTAGATGATTCCCCGTTACATTAACATAGCTATCCAGCCATTTTTTCGCACCTAATAGTCGACCTTTTTTCGTGAATTTTTGAGGATCGTACAACGGATGTTTTTCATTTCCTCGATAGCATACAAATCCTACTTCCTTACATGCTGAAAAATATGCTTCATTCACTTGATTCCGCGGAAAGACAATCGATTTCATCGGTCCGATATTTTCTTCACAAATCATGGCAGTAGCATGTAAATCTGCACGAAAATCCGCTTCAGTTTGTCCATTTTCTAAACAGTAAAAATGTGAAAATGTATGACTGCCTATTTCTTGATGTGGTGTACGTTTAATTTTCTCAATTAAGGATTTGCCAAAATGCAAAAGGTCCTCTTGCTCATTTTCTCCTACTTTTGCAAGTTGTGTATGTGCTGCGTAGCGCATGTTTTTATATTTTATTGGAATACCTCTTAAGTAATGAGCCATTTCAGCTTTTGTTTCTGCAAACAATAGACCCACTGTTGCCCAAGTCGCATGAATGCCATACTGTTCAAACAACTCTAGTATTTTAGGCAATGATTCACGGACGCCATATAAATTTTTATTGTATTGTCCGTGCTTAAATACATCGTGGACACCCCAATTTAGCTCAAAATCCAATGATATGACAAGACCTCCACGATTTACTTCAATTGCTACTTCCTCCATTTTTGCACGCCCAGTAACAGTGCACGTATTTTGGATTGGGTAATGTAACCAGAGTATACATCGACGACTTGTCCACCGAAGCCTAGCTTAAATGCACGAACATTTTGATCATCTGTCAGCTTCCCCATATCATATAAAACAAAGCCTTGCTCCTTTAAATGCAATAAATTGTGCCATAATAAGAAACGATTTGCATAACGAATTGGTCTTATTAAATGTTCTGGCATTGATTGTGAATGACAAGTCGCTACATAATAGGACATCGCTTTTTTAGCGTATATAATATCGAGTCTATAGCATAGTGTTTGTCCACAAAAACTGCGAATCTCAGACAACCATAGTGCTCCTTTATTTTTTAAAAGCGTAATAGCTTCCATTTGAGACTTACTAATTAGCTCGAGTTTTTTTCTTTTTGCGAAGTTATTATAAAACTGTTGAAAGGCTCGTAAATTTTCATCTGATGGTTCTTTATAAATAAAAACTTGATAGGACTCTTTTTGTGCACGACGAAGAATTTTTCGATTACTTTCCGAAAGAGCAAGATACAATGATGACTCACTATCTGTAAGGTGAATATGAACAGTTTCACTTTTAACAAGTTTACGGCTTGGTACAAGTGAATTTGTAAATCCAATAACCTTCATTGATTTTCTAACATTGGCTGGCTTCTCTACAAAATAAAAATGCTGCATTGCGATATTCCATCGCTTACTTTTAATGGACAGAATGAACATCGCCCCCACTCTCTGTGTATTTTTCTACATGATTTCGCCCGTAACGAGCACATTTAAAATGTTTCATTCGAGAAATACGTTTATAGCCTAGCTGCAATAATCGTTTACGCTTTCGCCATTGCCAAAAGCTTGCAGTAACCCAAAGTGTTTGTGCAGGTTTCATTTTTTGGAAAAAAGCTGTGATAATATCGATATTTTTATAAACATCATAGGTTAAAAAATATGTCTGCTTTGGCAATTCTTCAACAATTTGCAATTCATCTACACGCCAGTTCACCGCATGTAACGCAAACGCAGGCTTATTCGTTTCTGCATAAGAATCTTTGTAAATAGTGTATCCCTTATAAAAAAGAGAAATAATCTCTTCCTGATCGAGTTGCATCGCTTCCTGTATTGACAACTCCTCAAACAAATCTCCTACAGGTTGTTGCGGTGTAACATTATCTGATGGGGATAATTCATACAAATCCACTTGCTTAAAACGAATAAATTTCTCTACGAACAGTTGTCCATATTCTAGCCAATTTTTTACTTTCCCATACTTTACTAAGTAACGTAATTGACCTAGAGTATTGCGTTTCCATTCCACGACACGATGATTGCCTTTAAAAAACTCCTTGAATCGTTCCTTCAGCGTATAACAGCTCGCCAATAGTTTCGCTCGCTTCGTGCCACTGCTTACAAGCATACGTCTTGTAAAATCAATATTAGAGCGCCAATCGAACTTATACGGCTCATAGTCAATACTCATATCGAACAAGCGATAGTTATCAGAATACGTTCGCTTGATCGTTCCCTGATTCACTAATCTATCCGGCCCAAATAAATTAAATGTTGGCTCATGTGCAAGTGCGTAAGTTACATAACGTCCACGACAGCAAATTCCGTAGGTGAAGGCAATCCATTGGTCTTCAAAAACAAGTGCGTCTACCTCAACTTGCAATGCCTCCCCTTTAAGAAGCGTTAACCGTTCAAAAAAATCCTTTTTCTTACCTTTCGTAAAATCACTTGTATCTATTTTATTAGCCCATCGTCGATTAAATAATCTAAACATTTGCCAAAGCTCGTCCTGTGAAGGTATTTTCCTCGTTAATGAACCTAATTTACGCAGCTTCCGTCCTCTTCTATCCACACCATGCATGTTTTGACGTTGATTGTAATAGTTAGGAAAATCTACATCGCGAAAGGCAAGATACGGGGTCACTACACGAAAAATACTCGGACGTAACTGCCTTTCAACAAAATATTGCTCAATGACCTTTGTAGAGTCTTTGCTTTCCAATAATCCATGAAGCGAAAATAGTAGATGTTTATACTTTTCAATGAGCTGATCAAACACAAAAGTCGTAGCGAGCAACAGCCATTCTTTTTTCGCCACAACACCTGAATAATTCGCAATATTTTCTCCCGCAAAGGCATAAATTCGTATTCCCCATCGAAGTCGAACTAAAAAGGGGAAAAAGGCAATGATAGAACCATTTTCTTCAACAGCATAGAGCTCAACACGCTCTCTTCGCCCAACAATTTGCCACCAGTTATAAAACCAAGCAAATTCTATAAATGGATTATCATTGTCCTCCGCTGCTAAAATTTCATCCCAAATATCCTTGTACCACATAAGCTCATCATCAGTTCGAATGCGAATTAATTGCAAATTAATCACCTTTCTTAGCCGATTTTAATACAGCCTGTTCGTAGATAAACAGAGTTTTCTGATACAGGTAGAAACGTTAACTTTCTTAAAAAGCGTTCATTTTTTGACGTAAACTCTCATCCATTAATAATTGTATAAGCCTTTTATTTAGTAGATCTTTATCATCTCGATTAATTAAAAATCCATTCTCTAGGGCCCAGTGAGCCATCACCTACAAGGTACGTCAGAAAGCTTCGCTAAGGCCTCTAGCAATAAATCCTGGCTTTTCGGCACTTTAAAACGAGCAACCATCACGATTAATGGATGCTCCTTATTCTCTAAAATAGGTGCTACTCGCTTCTCTATTTAGTAGATGCCATTATGAATCGTCTGCATTTTATGTGCAGGAGCAATTTTTTCGTTAATGCAAGCTCGCGATTGGCGGATCATAAAATCCTGTTACCATAGTTACCTCGTTATTATCTTGCTTTAATTTTACGGCAAGTGCCTCTACATGCTTTTGCGTTCCTCCAATCTCATCCATACCGTGTAATAAGCTGAGCGATTTTCAGAACCTAGCACTCCTTAATTTTTAATAAGCACCTGTTCTCGCTAAAACTACGTAAAGTGTTTTAATGATAATTTTAAAATCCATCCAAAAGGAATGACGATCAACGTATTCTAGATCATATGAAATTTTTTGCCCGTGTGAAATATTAGAGCGGCCGTTAATTTGAGCAAGCCCAGTTATACCTGGCTTTACTTCTAAACGCCGTGCCTGTAAAGTGTTATAAGCATTTGTGATGGTTGGAACTTCAGGTCGTGGTCCAACAATACTCATATCTCCTTTTAAGACATTAATGAGCTGCGGAATTTCATCAATACTGAACTTCCGAAGAACGGCCCCAACTCTTGTGATTCGTGCATCCTGTTCAGTTTTAAAAAAATAATCATCCGGAATTCCGTCTGCACACAAAGTAGGCATATTCACAGGAACTGCTTGTATAGTCATTGTCCGTAGCTTCCAAATAACAAAGCGCTGATGATCCTGTCCGGTACGGATTTGTTTAAAAAAAACAGGACGGCCTGTGCTAATAAGTAAAACGAGGAATACTACTAACATAAGAGGGATGGTAATGAAAAGTAATAAGAGTGCCCCCCCAATATCAAAAATTCTTTTCCCGTACTGACTATAAAATTTAATAGTCTGAGCTGACTGCTCGTGCAACACATCATCCTTTGCATTTTTTTACCACTTAACTTTATATATTCATTTGAGACATTTATAGAACTTTGAAAAAGCAATTTCATAATAATATGTAGAAAAAGATGACATCACCAGAACATGGGTTGATTCCCGTTCCGACTAGACGTTTTCTTGAGGATGTCAGGGCAACAGTGTTTATTGTGCGAAAGCGAAGCGACAGTCAAACGACAGTCAATGAGTCGCCCAGTCTGCCTACTAAAATGCATACATTTTAAAATTAAAAAAAGGAGTTATTTCAAAATCATTTTTGAATAACTCCTCATATTATTATATTCAGCCATTAATGGTGATGTTCCTTTTTAACCTTGTATAATCTGTACTTCGCATGTAATTTGAACATTTCCTTTTAATGCCTTACTAATCATACATGTTTGTTCTGCCTTCTCAGCTAATCGATTAATTCTTTTTTGTTCTCGCTCAGATAAATTTTGTACAACAATTTTTGGCTTATGTACGATTTTCTCATAAGTAAAAACACCGTTCGTGACATCAACAAAACCTTCAGCTTGCATAGACAAATCCAACACAGCAATCTTCGAATTTTCAAGTAATGTAGCCAGTGTAATTAAATAACAGGTTGCTGCCGCTCCAAGCAGCATTTCATCAGGATTTGTCCCCATCCCCGGTCCATTCATTTCTCGAGGAATTGAAATTTTCGTATGTAGATTGTCTGCAACAATATTACCCGTCCCATTTCTCCCCTCCGACCATTTTAAATTCATAGTAAATAAATGTTGAACCATAAATAAATCCTCCTTTTGATTTTGTTGGGTACGGGTTAGAGCGCTTACCCTTGGGACCTGAGCAGTTCTCAGGGTTATCCGAGCAGTTCTTTGCTCTACCCGATCACTTTTCGAGGTTACCTAAGCAGTTCTTCGCTCTACCCGATCACTTTTCGGGGGTACCCGAGCAGTTATTCACTCTACCCGATCACTTTTTGGGGTTACCCGAGCAGTTATTCGCTCTACCCGATCACATTTTGGGGGTACCTGAGCAGTTATTCACTCTACCCGATCACTTTTCTGGGGTACCTGAGCAGTTATTCACTCTACCCGATCACTTTTCGGGGGTACCTGAGCAGTTCTTCTCTCTACCCGATCACTTTTCGGGGGTACCCGAGCAGTTATTCTCTCTACCCGATCACTTTTCGGGGTTACCTGAGCAGTTTTCTTGTTACCCGACCAATTCTATTACCTGCCCAATCAGTTTGCAAGGTTACTTGAACGATTCTACGTACAACCCAATTTCTCCCTTCGAAAGATTCTATATTTTTAAAGTAAGTTTATGAAAATGGAGGGTGGGCGACTCCTTGGGGATCGTCAAGTCCTTAATATTGTGTAAAATTCTATACAAAGTTTTTCAACTCTGACTTTAGTTTTGTCAAATTGTCCTGCTTATGTTGGAATTCGCCGCTAAAAGTGTGAGTTGCGCCGCTAACCAAAGGAAGAACGCCGCTAAAACCCGAAATTCCGCCGCTAACCAAACAAGGAACGCCGCTAAAACTCGAAATTCCGCCGCTAACCAAACAAGGAACGCCGCTAAAACTCGAAATTCCGCCGCTAACCAATCTTGGGGATCATCGTACGCCCCCAGGAAGCTCT